>PAMG01000048.1 GCA_002707245.1 Flavobacteriales bacterium | reverse complement strand
GGAGATATGGGAAATGCACATAGTGAATATCTGGGTCCTCTGGCTGAATCAGGGGTGTTAGGCCTTTTATTTTTTTCATTGCTTGTATTGGTGGTGATTCTTCGTGCGATTTACTTGTATGACACACTTGAAAATCATCATCTTAAAACATTATTGTTAGCTATTATAGCAGCATTACTGAGTTATTTTATACATGGAGCTTTTAATAACTTCTTAGACACAGACAAGGCTTCTGTGGTCCTTTGGTCAGTGATTTCTATAATTGTTTCTTTAGATTTATTTCATAATAAAAAGGATATGATTAATTCTCAGAAATAAAAGTTTCAATACAATTTTTCTTAACTTTATATGAATCCATTATTTAGTTGTTTGTATATCATGAAAAAAATATTATTATTACTCTTATTATATCCTTTATGTTTATTTTCACAAGATATCACTTGTCAAGATTCACTTGCATGTAATTATAATGAAAATGCAATCCCAGAGTTATCTTATTTGTCAGCTGGGCTTATCTTTTCTACGCCTATTATTACTGGTTCGACGATGAACATAGGACTAGTTACCGAATTAGAAAACAATTTACTTAATAATGATCAAATTGGAGCTTTTATTCAATTAGATTCAGATGCTTATTATTGTGTTGGTCTGGTAGATTTTGCAGGAGAAAATACAACTATAACTATTTATGGTGATGATCCTTTAACTGTTATTCAGGACGGTTGTATGGTTAATGAAGTATTTTATTTTTTTGTAAAACGTGAAATTAGTTCAGGAGAGTATGTTGTTTTTGAAACAGATGTTAGTCTTGTTGATGCTGAAAATTATTTGCCTTTAGATAATATCTATGGTCAAAATGAAATTGCTATATTTTTACCATTTTTAGTGACAGAGAGTCAATTTGGTTGTGAATACGCAAATGATATTTATAATTGTAGTGGAGATTGTATAAATGATTCCGACAGTGATGGTGTTTGTGATCAATTAGAGGTTGTTGGCTGTACTGATTTAGCAGCTTGTAATTATAATCCATTAGCTACTGATGACGATGCAAGTTGTTATTTTCAACTAGAAATTGATGTTATTTCTTCGCATCCTTCATGTGGCGAAAATGATGGGTTATTAGATTTAACTATGATTAATGGAGTTCCACCCTATACTTATCAATGGCTTTTACCAGTTTCCCCCTTTTCTTCTAATAATCAAGACCTTGATAATTTACCGGCTGGTGCATATACTGTGTCTGTGAGCGACTCTGTAGGTTGCGTATCAATTAGTGTTATTCAGTTAACTGATGATACTGATGGAGATGGAGTATGTGATGAAAACGAAATATTTGGTTGCACAGATCCTTATGCATATTCTGGCTATAATCCTTTAGCTACCGAAGAAGATGGGTCATGTGTGTATTGTGCTAGCAGAGATTTTAGTGCAAGTACTGAATCAGCACCTATGGCATACATGGGTTTTGAAGAAGCAACAGGTGTTACAATTTCTTTTTGGATGTATGATGAAGATTGGTCGTTAGGTCCAGATAGTGATAATGAATTTGGCTATTTAGTTGATTTAGGTCATGAAGATGCATTTAGATATGTAATTCGGTGGCGTGATGGTGTTAAAGGAATTCAAGCTTATTATGAAGGTGCCGGGTTTGAATCTTATCAAGGTTTAGATTGTGATGGTGTAGGAGATGATACATGTTATAATTATGATAATACTAACGCTACCTATATTATTCCTCCTTTTGATTTTATCAATAATGCATCCATTTATAATTGGTGGGAAAATGAAAATTGTGCTTGGAAAAATGTTACTGCTGTTTTTTGTGCAAATTCAACGAAACTATATATTGATGGACATATGGTTCAACAAAGATCAACAGGTGTATATTATCCATCACCAATTTTTTCATTAAGTGACACCACGTTAAGTTCTTTCGGTGCTTCTTGGGATTCGGATAATGAAGAATGGGGTGGTCGTTGGAAAGGAAAGATGGATGAAATAAGAATATGGAGTCGTGCACTTTCTGAGGACGAAATTCAAGAAAGAATAGGCAATGATATCGATATTAATTTAAATATTGAAGGAGAACAAGTAAATTCAGCTGGAAAATTAGAGGCTTATTTTAAATTTGATTTTGGATTGAATGAAGATGGCTTAGAAAAACAATTTATGTCAGAAGTGCCATTTAGTAATGGATCTGGTTCCTCCATTTTATTTGATGAATTTGCCTCTTTTAGTAGTCAATATTGTGATTATCAATGTGATAATTTTGATTATTCTTTGGCGTGTATTGATAATTCAAATAATGATTGTGATGCTTGTACTCCATCTGAAGGTTGTATGGACCCTGAAGCTGATAATTATGATGAAACAGCAGAAATAGATAATGGTTTATGTATTTATTATGGTTGCATGGATGATGGTGCACATGTGTGGTCATATATCCCTGGCTTGGAAGCTTGTAATTATGATCCAATAGCAAATGTTAATCAGTATTCAATGACAGATTTTCAAAATCCATGTATTTATCCAATTGATCAATTTGGCGTAGGATATGTAGATTGTGATGGTAATTGTTTATATGATTGTGATGGTGATGGTGCATGTGATTGGAACCAAACTCATTGTTATGATACTGATGGCAATTTATTAAGTAACCTAGATCAAATTAATAATTTTACTTCAGAACCATTTCCTGATGGCATATTAGATTGTTTATCATTTACTTATGTAGATTCTGTGGATAATTGTATATATAATAGTGGGGTAGACATTGTAAACAACATTACTTTAGATACTATTTCGGACGGAGTTCCAGATTGTTTAACAGATTTTGATTATAGTATGTATTATAATCCGCTACAAACTGATGTAGATGGAGATGGTGTAGGGAATTCTTGTGATAATGATGATGGTGGACAAGTTGGATGTATGGATATAGAAGCATGTAATTATGATTTTTGGGCAGATGAGGAATGTCCTGATTGTTGTGTTTATTGTTTTTTAAATGATTGTGATACTTACCCTAGTACATATTTCATTTCTGATTCTATTGGTTATGTTGCAGGACCATATGATTGTTTTGGTTATTGTTCTGATTTAAATAATGATGATGTTCCTGATGACATGGATGATGATTCAGTGTGTGATATTGTTGATAATTGTGTGAGTATTTGGAATCCGGGTCAAATTGATTCAGATAGTGATGGAATAGGTGATGCTTGTGAAGATGTAGCATTAAATGTCTATAACACATTAGAGTATGCAATTTATCCAAATCCATTTTCTGATTATACTACTATTACGTTTCAAGGAGACAATACAATTAATAGGTTATTGAAAGTATTTGAAATATCAGGAAGATTAGTTTTACAAATTTCTACTTTGAATAATTTTGAAAAAATTCATAAATCAGATTTAAATACTGGTTTTTATATTCTAGAGATACATCAAAATCCTGTTATAGTAAGAGATGTTTTGATAGTAGATTAGTAGAAGTATCTATTCTTTTACTCTTTCAAGATAGTTTCCATTTATAGTATCTATTTTGACCGTATCTCCCTCATTGATGAAAAGTGGCACTTTTATTTCTGCACCTGTTTCAGTTCTAGCAGGCTTTTGGGCATTTGTAGCAGTGTTTCCTTTTTCACCTGGCTCTGTGAATTCAATTTTTAAATTAACGTTTGCGGGAAGGGTGCATGATAAAGGTTGTTCTTTCTCAGCATGAAACATAATATCAACTGTAGAACCTTCTTTTAAATATTGCGGAGCATTTATTAAATGTTTTTGTATAGCAATTTGTTCATAGTTTTTTTGATTCATAAAGTGATAGGTTTCACTTCCTTCTTGATATAAGAATTGGTATGTTCGATTTTCTATTCTTACAATTTCAATTTTAACACCAGCAGTAAATGTGTTTTCTAATAATTTAGATGTATTTAAATTTCTAATTTTTGTTCTAACAAATGCTGGGCCTTTACCTGGTTTTACATGTTGAAAAGATTCAATTTTCCATAAATTACCATTATGCTTTATACATAACCCATTTTTAAAATCTGCTGTTGTTGCCATAATTAATAAAAACCTTTTACTATTCCTGTTTTTGAATTTTTTATGAATTTAATAATTTCTTCTTTCTCTATACAGTTTTTCGTGTTTTTTTCAATAATCTCTATTGCTTTTGAGATGTTGTTTCCTTCTTGAAAAAGAATTCTAAACATCGAGCTAATAGTTATTATTTGTTCTTTGCTGAAATTATTTCTTTCTAATCCAATTTTATTAATCCCAATAAATCTTAAAGGTTCTTTTGCTACTTTAATATATGGGGGAACATCTTTGCGAACTAATGATCCACCAGACACCATACTGAATTTACCAATTTTAGTAAATTGTTGAATGGCTGACAACCCACCAATTATTGCATTTGTGTCTATTTCAACATGTCCTGCAATTGCAACTCCATTAGCAATAATTACATTATCTTGTATAATACAATCATGCGCTACATGTGAGTATGCCATTAGAAAACAATTAGCCCCTATAATGGTCTTATTATTATAGCTAGTTCCACGATTAATAGTCACACATTCCCTAATAATAGAATTATTTCCAATTATTGTGATTGTTTCTTCTCCTTTAAATTTTAAATCTTGAGGAATAGCTGAAATTACAGCACCTGGGAAAATTTGACAATTATTTCCAATACGTGCGCCAGGATAAATTGTAACATTTGACCCAATCCAACAATTGTCACCAATTGTTACATTTTCATGAATTGAAGAAAAAGAATCTATTTTTAGATTCTTTCCAATATTTGCATTTTTATGAATATTTACCATCTGCTTCATTCTGTTTCTTTTACAATTTTTGCCATTAATTCAGCCTCTGTTACTATTTCATTATTTACATATGCTTTTGCTGTCATATGGCAAATACCTCTTCTAATAGGTGATAACAAATTTAATTTAAATATTAAAATACAATCGGGCTCCACCTTTTTTTTAAACTTAACTTTATCGATTTTCATAAAATAGGTTAAATAATTTTCTGGATCCTCTACACTATTCAATGCCAGGATTCCTCCTGTTTGAGCCATTGCTTCAATTTGTAAAACTCCCGGCATGACAGGTGCTCCTGGAAAATGTCCTTTAAAATAATATTCATCTTTTTTCACATACTTTATTCCAGTAACATAATCTTCCCCTAATTCTCTTATTTCATCAATAAATAAAAATGGTTCTCTGTGGGGTAGTATTTTTTTTATATTATTAAGGTTCATTAATGGTTGTCCAGTCATAATATTTTGATGTTTAATTATTTCAGATTTTAATTTTCTAGTAAATTTTGCATTTATTGTGTGGCCGGGTTTATAAGCTACAATTTTGCCTTTCAAATCTATATTAGCTAATGAAATGTCACCTATTAAATCCAATAGTTTATGTCGAGCAGGTTCATTTGGATATAATAATTTTGTATTGTTTAATATGCCTTTATCAATAGTGTTAGTATTAATTGGCAATAGTTTTTTTAAATCTCCTAAACTTGTAGTCTCAGTTTTGTTTTGCACAAATACGACCCCATTATTTAAGTCTCCTCCCTTAATTAGATTAGAGTTGATTAATTCATCTAATTCATGTAAAAAACAAAATGTTCTAGCTGAAGCTATATCGTTTTTAAAATCTGACATATTTCTCATATGAGCTTTTTGATTATGTAATATGTCTAAGTCATAATCTAAAGTTACTTCAATCTCTAACTTTTTTTGCGGGAAAAATTCAATTTTTGAATTATCGTTTTTACCTTCAACTTTGAAATAATTAGAGAGAGCATATGTCTTTTTTGCTTCTTCTTGTATTTTAATTCCTGCTCTTTCTAGTTTAGTTGTAAATATTTTTGAACTTCCATCTAGTATTGGAACTTCGGGCCCATTTAGTTCAATAGTTAAATTATTTATTCCTAACATAAAAATAGAAGCTAAAACATGTTCAACTGTTTCAACTAAAGCTTCATTTTCTTTTAAAACAGTTCTTCTTTGTGTCTCATAAACATTACTAATGCATGCATGTACATATGGTTTATTTTCTAAGTCTATTCGTCGAAACCTTATGCCAGTATTTGGTGTTTCTGGGATAAAAATAGCTTTTGTAATACAACCTGTATGTAGCCCTTTACCTTCGAGTTCTATTTTCTTTTTAATTGTTGTTTGCAATTTTATTTTTTTCTTTTAATTGTTCAATGTCTGAGACTATTTTTGTCAGGTTTTTAAAATGAATATAAGATTTTTGAAAATCTTTGATATTAAAAGCAAGATGTCCTTGTAGTATTTTATTGTTTGGAACGTTTTTAATTACTCCTGATTTTCCTGCAATTTTGACATTATTGCCAATTGTTATATGATCTGCAATTGCTACTTGTCCTCCAATCATGCAGTTTTTTCCAATTTTTGTTGAACCAGCAATTCCAGTTTGTGCAGCAATTATTGTGTTTTCGCCAATTGTTACATTATGGCCAACTTGTATTAAGTTATCTAATTTCACTCCAGAATTAATGGTAGTATTATTAAATGTTCCTCTGTCAATAGTCGTGTTAGATCCAATTTCTACATTGTTTTTTATAATTGTTTTTCCTATTTGAGGTATTTTAATGATTCCATCTTTTTTTTGTATAAATCCAAACCCTTCAGAGCCTATGACTACACCAGCATGGATTATGCAATTTTCTCCTATTTCCGTATTTGGATAAATTGTAACATTTGGTCCAATTTGTGTATTAGATCCTATTTTAGTGTTTTTACCAATAAAAGTGTTAGAATTAATGATACAATTACTATTTATTTTCGTGTTTTCTTGAATGACACTATTTTCTCCAATGAATACATTTTGAGAAATTTTTGAGTTTTGATTAATTTTTGCAGATTGAGCAATTTCTCGTTTTTCTGTTTTTTTAGGAGAAAATAAATTTAAGATTTCAATAAATCTTTCTACTGGATTATCTACCTTAATAATCGTTTTTTCGGTTTTGATGTTAATTCGAGGTACTATAATTAAAGAAGCTTCTGTAGAGTCGATATATTTTTTATATCGCATGTCAGCTAAAAATGTCACATTTCCTTTTTTAGCATTTTCTATATTTGAAAAAGATGAAATATTTATATTAGGGTCTCCAATCAGTGTCCCTTTAATAATCTTACATATTTCATTTGCTTTAATCTTCATGTTTTAATTTTTAATCACAACCTTCAGGATAGCAAATATAATGTTTAATAATACTTGAATTTCGTGTATTGATAGTAAATTCTTTTTTTATTTTTGACAAGTTGATTAGTGAATTATCTTTTTTTAAGAATTTTATTTCATCTTCTATAAAGTTATATGTTTCATTTTTTATAGTGATTGGAAAAACTAAGTAGTCAACATCACTTTTATTGATATTAAGTTTTTTGATTGCCTTGTTTTGAATTTCCTTTAATTTATCTTTTATCTTACTTTTATTAATGGATTTTATTTTTAATAATTTTCTGTCAATAATTGTAGTAGATAAGATGTTTAAAATTTTATCTTTTGCTTGTGTCCAATTTTTTATGCAAGTTAAAATATCAGTGTCATCTAATAGTGAAAAGTGATGTAGTAGATTATTTTTTTCAAAAAAATTTAAATTGATTTTTTCTTTTTTTGATAAAAATAATTGGAATTGAGGTGTTGCGTAAATTATATTCTTGTTTTTACTTAATTCTTTTGCACGCTTTAAAACTTTCATTAATGTATGTTCTGCAGATAAGACGGTTTTATGTAGATATACTTGCCAATACATTAGTTTTCTTGCAATAATAAATTTTTCAATTGAATAAATTCCTTTGTAATCAATTACTAATTCATTATTATGGATATTCATCATACTAATAATTCGATTAGAATTAATAATTCCTTCATTTACTCCTGAATAAAAACTATCTCTGTTTAGATAATCCAGACGATCAACATCCAGTTGACTAGAAATTAATTGATGTAAAAATTTTTTTTTGTATTTTTTGTGAAAAATATTAATAGCTAAGTTTAAGCGACCCTTAAATACTTTATTTAGATTTTCCATAAACATAATTGATATTTTTTCATGTGATAAGTTTTGCACAATAGAATGCTCTAAAGCATGTGAAAATGGTCCATGTCCTATATCATGAAGTAGTATTGCAATTAGACTAGCTTCATGTTCTTTTTTAGTAATTTTGTGCCCTTTTGACTTTAGTGTTCTAATAGCTTGGTTCATTAAGTGCATAGCCCCAATCGCATGATGGAATCTACTATGGTGAGCTCCTGGATATACTAATGAAGACAAACCAAGTTGAGAAATCCTTCTTAATCTTTGAAAATACGGATGTGCAATGATTTCCCAAATAATATTAAATGGAATGTGAATGAATCCATATATTGGGTCATTGATGATTTTATTTTTGTGATATGACATTTATTTAAAATTTATACTATAAATTTAAAAAACAAAAACACACAATTAATGAACTCTTGTAATATTTTATGGATTGATGATGAAGTAGATTCATTAAAATCACATATTCTTTTCTTAAAAGAAAAAGGTTTTTTTGTAGAAACTGTGTCTAATGGTTATGATGCTCTTGAAATAGTTCAGCAAAATCATTTTGATATTATCTTTTTAGATGAAAACATGCCTGGACTTAGTGGTTTAGATACTTTATCTAAACTAAAAGAAATTATAAATTGCCCTGTTATTATGATTACAAAAAGTGAACAGGAAAGTATTATGGAGGATGCAATAGGCTCCAAAATATCAGACTATCTTATTAAACCAGTCAATCCAAATCAAATTCTTTTATCAATTAAAAAAAATCTAGAGTTTACAGAACTGATTAATAATAAAACAAATTCTGATTATCAGCGTGAATTTTTATCAATAGGAACGATGATTAATTCCGTGAATTCATTTGCTGATTGGGTCAAAATCTATAAAAAAATTATTTACTGGGAATTAGAGTTAGATTCATTAGAGGAAAATAATATGTTGGACATTTTGTTGACACAAAAAAAGGAGGCAAATATTCATTTTTTTAAATATATAAAAAAGCATTACCATGAGTGGGTGAAAAATGAAAAACATAATGAGTTAATTATGTCACATAATTTATTTGAAACATATATTTTACCTGAAATTTCAAATCATAAATCTACATTTTTATTATTGATTGATAATCTAAGACTTGATCAGTGGAAGGTTATTCAACCTTTATTAGATCCATATTTTTCGATTAAAGAACATGCATATTGTTGTATTTTGCCTACAGCAACTCAGTATTCTAGAAATGCTATTTTTTCAGGTTTAATGCCAAGTGAAATGAAAGAAAAGTTTCCTCAATTTTGGTTAGATGATACTGATGAAGGTGGGAAAAATTTACATGAAAAAGATTTTTTACTTGAACAGTTAAATAGATTTTCTTGCTCTACTAATATTTCATTTAATAAAGTTTTTAATTTGGAGCATGGAAAAAAAATGATAGATAGATTAAACGAGTTTTTAAATAAGCCATTAAATGTGATTGTTTATAATTTTGTTGACATTTTATCACATGCAAAAACTGAAGTGAAAATGATAAAAGAATTAGCTAATGATGAGAAATCATATAGGGATTTAACTTTGACTTGGTTTAAAAACTCACCCTTATTTGATTTGTTGAAAAAACTGTCAGCATCTAATTCAACTGTTTTTATTACTTCTGATCATGGAACAATTAATGTAACAGAAGCTAGTAAGGTAATAGGTGAAAAAACTATTTCATCTAATTTACGCTATAAAACAGGTAGAAAAATTAAGTTTGATAATAGAGACGTATTACATGTTGATGATCCAAATCATTTTATGTTACCTAAGAGTAATATAAGTTCTTCTTTTATTTTTGCGGCACCTAGTAAGTATTTTGTGTATCCAAATAATTATAATCATTATGCTCATCACTATATTAATACTTATCAACATGGAGGTGTATCAATGGAAGAAATGATTATTCCTATGATTTTATTAAAATCAAAAAAATGATTAAAAGCTACGATATTAGTAATTTGGATAAATTATCTTCTGTTGCTTTGGAATTGCTAAGCTTAACAGATAATCGTATTTTTGCTTTGTATGGTGGTTTGGGTGTTGGGAAAACTACATTAGTCAAGTATATGTGTAATCATTTAAAAGTTTTAGATTCTGTTTCTAGTCCTACATTTTCAATTGTTAATGAATATGTGAGTGAGACAAATAATCCAGTTTTTCATTTTGATTTTTTTCGATTGGATAATATAGAAGATGCACGGAAAATAGGATTTGATGTTTATCTTAACTCAAATGCTTATTGTTTTATTGAATGGCCCGATTTAATAGAATCTTGCTTACCTCTTAATCATCATGTTATTAAACTTGAAGAAATTCAAGATAGACGACAATTACTTGTGTTAAAATAATAATATTATGAAAGATAATTTTTTATCGTTTGCTGATGCTGGATTTACACTTCCTCAAGAAGAAGTTATAGAATTAAAATCTAAAAATAAAAAACTTACAATAGGGATTCCAAAAGAGGTTCTTTTACAAGAAAAAAGAATAGGCTTGGTTCCTGATGCAGTGAATTTACTTACACATAACAATCATAATGTTATTGTACAAAGTGGGGTCGGTGAATTTATTAATTTTTCAGATAAAGAATATAGTGATTGTGGAGCTTCTATTGTGGAAACAGCCAAAGAAGTGTATCAGGCTGATATTATTTTAAAAGTATCTCCACCTAATTCAGAAGAAATTCAATTTATGAAGAAAAATCAAACTTTGATTTCAGCTTTGCAATTGAAAATTCAAAATCCAGATTTCTTCAAACAATTAATGGATAAAAAAATTACTGCTATAGCATATGATTATATTCAAGATGAAGATGGTATTTTTCCAGTTGTACGTTCTATGAGTGAAATTGCGGGCAATGCATCTATATTAATTGCCGCTGAGTGTTTAAGTAATTTAAATAATGGAAAAGGGGTGTTAATGGGAGGTGTTGCTGGTGTTAGTACAACCGATGTTGTTGTTTTAGGTGCTGGTACCGTTGGTGAATTTGCTGCTAGATCAGCAATTGGATTAGGAGCATCAGTGAAGATTTTTGACAACTCACTATATAAATTAAGAAGAATACAAGATAAGTTGCAAACTAGAATTGACACTAATATGATTAACCCTAAAGCTTTAGAAAAAGCAGTTAGACGTGCAGATGTGTTGATTGGAGCTATTCGTACTCCTGATAGTAGAACTCCTTGTTTAATATCTGAAGAAATGGTAAAGCTTATGAAGCCAGGTTCAGTGATTGTAGATGTGAGTATTGATAGAGGAGGTTGTGTAGAAACATCAGAAATTACTTCACACAAATCTCCAACCTTTATTAAGCATGGCGTTATACATTATTGTGTTCCTAATATTCCATCTAGAGTTGCCAGAACTGCATCATTTTCTTTAAGTAATATTTTTTCTTCATTATTACTGGATATTGGACAACATGGAGGTGTCAATAAAATTATTTTTAATAATCCTAATATTGGACAAGGTGCATATATTATTAATGGAAAATTGGTTAATAAAGGTATTGCAGAATGGTTTAATTTACCCTATCAATCATCTCATTTGCTATAAACTTATTATATGAGTTTTTTAAATAGGTTCTCTTTTTATTTTATCGGCGTATTATTTGGATGTTTAATACTCTATGTATCTTTAAAAGGTCGCGATAAACCCTTGTCCTTTAATTATTTCCCAAATAGTAGAGTTAAAAGTCATTTAATAAATAGTGATATTTTAATTTCGACAGAAACATTGTGTAAAGTTAATTGCATGAATTTAGATACTATGCTCTTGGATCACTATATTTTAGATGGAAAGATAGATTTTAAAAAAAGTGAAATCAGGGGGTTTGACGTGAAAACATATTATTTATTTTATGAAATTAATAATAAAGATGTCCATTTTTTTAAATTTCAAACAAATGGAGATAAGGTGGAATTAGTAGATTTATTTATTAGTCCAATCCCGCCAAATATTAATCAATCTTGGCATGTAAATTGTCCAGATTGCTTTTAAGCTTTTTTCTTTAATGCTTTTTTTAATCTTTTAATTTCAGATTTTGTTTGGCTTGTGATGGCAGAGTTTTCTTCGACTCTTCTTATTAAATATGGAATCACCTCTCTAATTGGACCATATGGAACATATTTTGCCACATTGTAATTAAAATAGGCGAGATAGTAGCTTATATTATCACTCATTCCTAATAATTGAGAAAAATAAATTCTTTTATCATTATTTTCTATCCTTTTTTGTTTCATTAATTGCAAAATTAAATGTGTGCTTTCTTCATTATGTGTACCAAAACATAATCCCATGTCTTTGATGTTATTTATACAGTATTTTGCCGCAGCATTATAATCTTGATCACAATTTTCTTTTGTTTGATGAATGAAACATTTTTTATTATTGTTTTTGGCCCATATGCTTTCTTTTTCCATATAGGCACCACGTACTAATTTTAATCCTAATTTAAATTTTTTGCTTTTTGCTTTATTGTGTAAATCTTTTATATATTTTAATTTATCCCATCGATATAATTGAATTGTATGAAAGACGATAACATCTGATTTGTTATATTTTGTCATTAATTCTTCAGTTAATTCATCTATCGCATCCTGTATCCAACTTTCTTCTGCATCAATTAATATAGGTATTTTAATGTTTTGTGCTTTTTGGCAAATATTATCTAATCTTTTTTTGAGTATTTTAAGTTCATCTTGTTCTGACTCATTTAATTGTTTTTTTTCATTTATTTTTTTTAACAAATCAAATCTTGCAAGACCGGTAAATTTAAAAACTGAAAATGGAATTAGCGAATTTTTATTTCCCTCGTCTAGGTTTTTTAAAATTTCCTTATATGTATTTTCGAGGATTTTTATATCATTTTTCCCTTCTACTGAGTAATCTAGAATTGTCTGTATATTATGTGCTCCCAAATCACGGATTTTTTCTCTGGATTCTGAGATGTTTTCTCCGCCACAAAAGTGTTTGAAAATGGTTTTTTTAATTATAAATAAAACAGGAAGATGTAGTGTTAGAGTAATTTTTAATAAGTAATGGCCAATTTTAACAATAAGTTTATTAGATAAAAGCGAAAAAAGAATTAATGCTTGACGTAATTCTTTTCTTGTCTTTGAGGAATAGTCTATGTATTTATCGCTAAATATCATTTCTTAATCTTAATATTACAAATATATATGAAAGGATTATATCAGATACTATTCTTTTTGTTTATTTGCTTTATAAAATTGCATATTAATTTACAATGAAACAATTTCTATTACGTGATACATTAATTTATTTAAATGATACTTCTTTTAACTCTATTAATAAATGGATGAATTCAAATAATTTTGATAATGTATTTATTATTGTTGATAAAAACACTAATATTCATTGTTTACCTATTTTACTAAAACATGTGCCATTATTAAAGAGTAGTTTTATTATTACAATTGATCCTGGTGAAGCTTCAAAGTCAATAGAGAAAGTTCATGCTATATGTTCTTGTCTAATTAATAAAAATATTACAAGACACTCCTTAATTATTAATTTAGGTGGCGGTGTAGTTTGTGATTTGGGCGGATTTGTTGCTTCAATTATTAAAAGAGGTGTCCAATTTATTAATATTCCAACTACTTTAATGTCACAAATTGATGCGGCGATTGGGGGAAAGGTAGCTGTGAATTTACAGCATTATAAAAATCAGATAGGCTTATTTGTGAATCCTCAAATTATATTTATTTATATTCCATTTTTACTTTCATTATCTAATGATGAGTTATTGTCTGCACAGGCTGAAATCTTTAAGTATGGATTGATTTATGATAAGTTATTGTGGGAGAAATGTAAGTTAGAATCAGATAGTAAAATAATGAATTTTGAAAATATGATTTCAGATTGTATAAGAATTAAAATAAAGATTGTAGAATCAGATTATTATGATTATCAACAAAGAAGAATATTAAATTTTGGACATTCCATTTCTCATGCTATTGAAAGCGTATTTTTTTCAAGTAAAAAGCAAACTATTTCGCATGGTTTTGCTTTATCAGTTGGTCTTATTTGTGAAACATATATTTCCTATGAAAACTTTCAATTCTCTTCAAAAAAATTAAATATGATAGTAAATGCTATTTTAAGTGTGTTTCCTAAAATAAATTTGGACAAGAATCTAGATGAGATGATTTTAAAATATCTAAAGTCTGATAAAAAAAATCAAAATGGATTATATAATTTCACGTTAATAAAAGATGTCGGTGTTGCTGTAGTAAATTGTTCAGTTTCAGATATTCAAATTATTCATGCATTAGATTATTATCGAAAAAAATGTCAGACTTAATTTTACATTTTACTCATGTAAAACAGAAATTTGTTGAATTTAATCTTTTAGGTTCAAAAAGTATTAGTCAACGTGCTTTAATTATAAATGCTTTAATGGATACTGATGTGAAAATCAGAAACTTGTCTCAGTCCAGCGATACATTGGTTCTGCAGAAGGCTTTAGAGTCATCTAATAATACCGTGAATGTTGCTAATTCAGGTACCGCATTAAGGTTTTTAATTTCCTTTTTTGCCTTAAAAAATGAAGAAGTTGTAATTAATGGAGATCAGTATTTATTTACGCGACCTATTACTCAGTTAATACAGGCACTTAATTCTATTGGCGCTAATATTATGTTAGTTAGTAACTCTGTAGTTATTAAAAAAGGGGTCTTGACAGGTGGTAATGTCCATATAGATTCTGGCAAAACAAGTCAATTTATTTCTTCATTGTTGTTGATTTCCCCTTATTTAAAGGGTGGCTTAACACTACATTTACCTAATGAAATTTATTCTTTTTCATACGTTAACATGACTTTGAGTATGTTGTCAATCTCTGGTGTATGTGTGAATTATTCTGATCGTATTATACGTATTCGTCAAGGTGTTTATCAAAAATCATTTTCTTCTATTGAATCAGATTGGAGTTCGGTTTCATATCTTTATTTAGCTTTTTTGTTTTCAAAATTAGAAAAGGTGAGAATTAAATCGTTTTCAAAAAACAGTATTCAAGGAGATTGTCAAGTAGCTGATTTTTTTTCTTTATTAGGTATCACAACAAAGTATCACGATACTTGTTTAGTATTAACTAAAAATGAACATCATCTTAGTCCCAGAAAAATTGAATGGAACTTTAGTCAAAATCCTGATTTATCTCCTGCTATATTTGTGGCGTGTTTTGGTTTGGGTATTCAATTACAAGCTACAGGTGTCAAGAACCTTCAGTATAAAGAAAGTAATCGCATTTTGTCAATGAAAACGGAATTACAGAAGTTTGATTGTAGAGTAGTTATTGTATCTGAAGATATTATTTTCATTGATTCTAAAAAAAGAATAGATCCAACAAAATTAATTTGTATTGAAACATATAATGATCATCGAATAGCACTCGCTTTTTCACCTTTAGCGTTACTTGGATTTCAGTTGAAAATTAACAAATCCAATGTAATAAAAAAATCATATCCTAATTTTTTCAATGATTTAATTAAATTTGGTGTTTTAATTGAAAAATAACTTTTATATGGAGATGAATATAGCTAATATAATCACTATAACTTTAACATTATTTGCGGTAGTTGATATTCTTGGTTCTATCCCGTTAATTATTGATATCCGAAAAAAAACAGGTCATATTAATTCACTTGCAGCGACAATTGTTTCGTTTTTTCTGATGATGTTGTTTTTGTTTCTTGGTGAGAATTTATTACATATAATAGGTATAGATGTTCAATCTTTTTCAATGGCAGGTGCAATAGTGATTTTTCTTTTAGCATTAGAAATGATATTAAATATAGAGCTTTTTAAATCTAGTGAAGAAGATAAGTCAGGCTCTATTGTTCCTATTGCTTTTCCACTCATTGCTGGAGCAGGAACTCTCACCACTATTTTATCTTTAAGAGCGAGTTTTTCCTATGCTGAAATTATCATTGGAATTGTATTAAATCTAATTTTTGTTTTTTTTGTTTTAAAAACAACTACAAAAATCGAAAAACTTTTGGGTTCGGGTGGTGTTAATGTCTTAAGACGAGTGTTTGGAATAATTTTATTGGCTATTGCTATAAAATTATTTAAAGCTGGACTTTATTAATTTACTCTATACTTAAATGTTTCTTTTTGTAAATCTTCATTTGCTTTAACAATTTTTTTCTTTAAATTTTCTTTATAATTAACTGTTTTAGAAAATAATTCTGTGTCATTTGTAGCTAGCATTTGAGCTGCTAATATACCTGCGTTTAATGCCCCATTTATAGCTACAGTTGCAACTGGTATTCCAGGAGGCATTTGTACAATAGCTAGTAAAGAATCTAATCCATCTAGAGATGCTTTGATGGGTACACCAATAACAGGCATTGGAGTCATGGCTGCAATTACACCAGGTAAATGTGCCGCCATTCCAGCTCCAGCAATAATCACTTTAACACCTTTTTTATTTGCATTTTTAGCAAAATCCTCTACCTTTTCAGGTGTTCTATGTGCTGATAAAGCATTGACTTCAAAAGGAATTTCCATTTCTTCAAAAAAATCTGCAGCTTTTTTCATTACAGGCCAATCAGATGTGCTGCCCATTATAATACTTACTAGTGCTTTCATGTTAAATTAATTTTTAAAAATTTACAAAATCAAATTTAGTGTTTTTGGAATAAAAAAATCATGAATCTTCATTGTTTTATTTTGTAATTTTATCATTAATATGAAAAATCTAAATATAGATGGTTTAAACTTTGAATTATTACTTTCATTTGATCAAATTTCTAATAAGATTATAGAATTATCAAGACAATTAAAAAACGCTTATTTAGAAGATTTTCCTCTTTGTTTGATTGTATTAAATGGCGCTTCAGTCTTTGCAAATGAATTATTAAAACATTTAGATTCTTCTATAGAAGTAAGTTTAGTGAAAGTAAAATCTTATAATGGTGTCCAGAATACAGAGGAAGTTTTAATAGAATACTTACCTTTAGATTTAGTTAAAAATCGAAAGGTGCTTTTAATTGAAGATATTGTAGATACAGGCAACACATTATCTTTTTTACGACATGAATTAAAAAAAAATGGTGTTACAAAAATTGATTGTGTGACTTTATTGTTTAAACCTAAAAAATATAATTATGACTTGTTGCCAGAGTATATTGGTTTTAATATTGGTGAAGAATTTGTAGTTGGCTTTGGAATGGATGTAAACCAAAAAGGCAGAGAGTTAAAAAATATATATAAAAATATTATTTATCAAAATTAGTTTATTATGATCAACTTAGTATTATTTGGACCTCCTGGGTCCGGAAAAGGAACTCAGGCAAAATTAATTGTCAATCATCACGGATTAATTCATATTTCTACAGGAGATGTGTTTAGGAAGAATATTAAAGATAACACTGCTCTTGGTCAGTTAGCTCGTAGTTACATGGATAAAGGACAACTAGTGCCAGATCAAGTTACTATCGATTTATTATCTAGCGAATTAGATAGCTGTAGTGAGTCAAAAGGCTTTATTTTTGATGGTTTTCCAAGAACTATTTTACAAGCACAAAACCTTGATGTTTTAATGGATAATAAAAACATGGATATATCAATGGTTATATCTTTAGAAGTAAGTGAGAATGAATTAGTCAAAAGATTATTAAATCGTGGTTTAGATAGTGGTAGAGCAGATGATAAAGATGAAGGTGTTATTAGAAATAGAATACAAGTGTATGAGAATCAGACATCTGTTTTAAAAAAATATTATTCTGAGAAATTAGAAAATGCTTTTTTTTCTATTGATGGTGAACGAAATATAGATGATATTTTTTCAGACATTAAGAAGATTTTAGTGAAATATAAAATCGATATTTAAAAATAAATTAGTATGCCTCAATCTAAGAATAACTTCGTTGATTATGTAAGAATTTATGTTAAGTCTGGCAATGGAGGTAAAGGTTCTGCACACTTTTTCAGATCTAGAAATCAACCAAAAGGGGGGCCTGATGGTGGGGATGGTGGTAGAGGAGGACATGTAATTATTCGTGGTAAAAGTAATTTGTGGACTTTATTACATTTGAAATTTAAAAAGCATATAAAAGCTAGTCATGGTGGTGATGGAGGTAAAAGTACGAGTACTGGACCTAATGGTAAGGATGTTTTTATCGATGTTCCTTTAGGTACAATTGTAAAAGATGCTGAATCAAATCAACTTTTGTTTGAAATCACCAAAGATGCAGAAGAGGTCGTATTATTAAAAGGTGGCCTAGGAGGTAGGGGTAATGTTCACTTTAAAAATGCAATTAGACAGAGTCCTCGCTATGCACAGCCGGGAAAATTAGGTTTAGAGTCTTCTGTCACTCTAGAGCTGAAAGTGTTAGCTGATGTAGGTTTAGTAGGTTTTCCAAATGCAGGCAAATCAACTTTATTATCTTGTGTGACTGCAGCAAAACCAAAAATAGCTAATTACAAGTTTACTACTTTAACACCTAATTTAGGTATAGTTCAATATAGAGATTTGCAATCTTTTATAATGGCTGATATTCCTGGTATCATAGAGGGTGCAAGTGAAGGTAAGGGGTTGGGTTATAGGTTTTTAAGACATATTGAAAGAAATACGTGTTTATTGTTTTTAGTTCCAGCAGATAGTAGTGATGTAGTTAAGGAATATAACATCTTATTAAATGAATTAAAGAAATATAATTCAGATTTATTAGATAAAGAAAAACTACTAGTAATTACCAAAGTAGATATAATAGATGAAAAAATACAACAAAAAATATCTAGAAAAATCAACATGGATCATGTATTTATTTCATCTATTAATAGACAAGGTTTAACCGAATTAAAAGATTCAATTTGGCACTTACTTAATAAGTAATGATGAAAAGTATAATAGATTTAGATAAGAAAATTTTTTTGTTTCTTAATAATTTGGGAGTAGAATTTTGGGATTCTTTTTGGATTTTTATATCTAATAAGTTGTGGATGTTTTTATTAATTACTCCGATTATATTATATTCTTTTTTGAGAGAAAAAGGATCAAAATCATTTTATGCAATTTTGATGTTAATAATATGTTTTGCAGTCACAGATTTGATTCATGTGCATCTATTTAAAAATGTATTTCTTAGGTTGAGGCCCTGTTGGGACCCAGAGATTGCTCCTTTGTCAAGAGTTTTAGTCGACAAAGGTGGTTTGTATGGTTTTGTGTCTGGTCATGCGGCTAATTCAGCTGCTATTGTTGGATTTTTATTGTTTACAACTAAAAGAACATATCCTCTAGTTAAATATTTTTTAATTTTTTGGGTTCTTTTGGTTTCGTATAGTCGAATTTATTTAGGTAAACACTATTTGTTAGATGTATTATGTGGAATGTTATTAGGTTTATTAATTGCCTTTTTTTTCTTTAAATTATATAATAGATTTTTTGTAAAAAAATGTGAAACATGAAAGTTATCATATATGTTTTTTTGGGCGGCGGATTAGGTTCTGTGATTAGATATTTAATTTCTTTATGTTTTGTGAATTACACATTTCCATTAGCAACATTATTCGCTAATATTTTAAGTTGTTTGTTATTAGCTTTGACTTTGTTTTTTGTTCAAAAATGGAGTTTAAGTGATAGTGTGAGGCTATTTTTTGTCATTGGTTTTTGTGGTGGTCTAAGTACATTTTCGACATTTAGTTATGAGACTTTAGGTTTAATTAAGTCTGGTCACATTAATTATGCTATTTCTAATATTTTATTTAGTATTTCCCTTTGTATGTTGGTTGTATATTTTTTAACTAAAAAATTATAAAACTTTACAAATCATAATTCCATCTCTTAATGGTAGAAGTAGATTTTCTACTCTGTCATCCTCAGCTATTTTTTGATTGAGTTTTTGTATTTCTTTCGTTTCTATATCATGTGTTTTAGCTTTTTCTAGAACCTTTCCACTCCAAAGAACATTGTCAATAATAATAAAGCCTCCCTTTTTTATTTTTTTCAGAGCTATTTCATAGTATAGACAATAATTTTTTTTATCTGCGTCAATAAAAATAATATCAAAAATGTGAGTTAATTTTGGTATTATATCTTTTGCATTTCCAATGTGCATTTTAATCTTATTATGTAGTTTGGCTTTTTTGAAGTACTTAGATGCAAAGTCTTCTAGTTCTTGATTAATTTCAATAGTGTGTAATTCTCCATCTTTTTGTAAGCCACTAGCTAAGCATATAGCAGAATATCCTGTGTATGTTCCAATTTCCAATATATATGTGGGCTTTATTATTTTGCTTATAAATTGAAGGAAAGCCCCCATTAAATGCCCAGACAGCATTCGAGGCATTAATATTTTATATTGTGTTTCTCTTTCTAGTTCTTTTAGTATTTTGTTTTGTGAAGATGAAAATTTTCTAGAATAATTTAGTATTGATTCTGATAAAAAGTCCATGGTGAAAAAATTAAATAGAAAAACTATATTTAGTTTCTTGTTGCAGTTTTTCAGAAATATTCCTTCTAATTTGTTTCATGTCGTATTTTAAATGACTTGTGAGTTGTCTCGAAACAGATAATAAGAATTTATTTTTGAGTCCACTTGTGGTTGACATAATAATTTCTTCTGAACAGTATCTAGCAATATTAATACTATGTTGTAAATAATTTTGTGTCATATGAATTTCAGTTATAGACTTTTCTTTACCTTGTTTTTTTATGAGTTTTTCTGTTTTTAAAACAGCAGATTCAGCAATATAGGTTTCTATTATTAAATCAGCTATTCTCATTAATAATTCTTGTTCACCAACTAATTTTTTCTTGTATTTAACCGTGGCAATTCCTAGCATTAATAATGATAATTTTTTAAGATTACATACTGCCTTTTTTTCAATTTTTAATTTAGATTTTGGAATTCTTGTTGGTAATCCAAGTTTAATCCAAAATAATTCGCTTTGAATTTTTTTTATATTTTCAAATATTTTCAACTCTTTTTTGATAGCTTTTTTTATTATCATTTCAACAATTAACATCCTGTTAATCTCATTAGTCCCTTCATAGATTCTAGATATTCGGGCATCTCTATATGCTGGTTCCACTAATGTATCTGCGGAATACCCCATGCCACCATGTATTTGTATTGCTTCATCTGACACAAATTTAATTACTTCTGATCCATGTATTTTTAAGATTGCGCATTCAACTGCATAACTTAGTAGTGATTTTAATTTTGCATTAGTTTTATTTTCACCTACTTCTTGTAACTGTTTAATTTTAATTTCTATGTCATGACCAGCTCTATATAGAGCGGCATTTGAACAATATATTTTTGTGGCCATATGTGCTAGCTTTTCTTTGATAGCTCCATAATTGATGATATTGTTGTTGAATTGCTTCCTTTCTAACGCATATTGGATGCAAATGTTTAAGACTTTTTCTGCAGCTGCAGTAGTTGCTGCACATAATTTAATTCTCCCAACATTCAATGCATTCATCGCGATTTTAAATCCATTGTTTCTTTCACCTAAAATCTGATTTTTCGGAATTTTCGTTTTCTCATAAAACACTTGTCTTGTTGAAGATGAGTGTAGTCCCAGTTTTTTTTCTTCTTCACCTAATGTAATTCCATTAGATTTTGATTTTTCTATAACAAATCCCGTAATATTTTCATCATCTTCAATCCTAGCAAATAGAATAAATACTTCTGCAAAACCGGCATTACTAATCCATATTTTTTGTCCAGTAATTTTATAATTTTCGCCATCTTCACATAAGACAGCAATGGTTTTTCCTGCATTTGCATCAGACCCTGCATTTGGCTCAGTTAAGTTGTAGCAAGATAGCCATTCTCCAGATGCAATTTTCGGTAAGTATTTTTTCTTCACTTCTTCACTTCCATAATATAAAATGGGATACGTCCCGATGCCAGTATGTGCGCCATATGCTGTAGCAACAGATCCAGAATAAGCACTTATCTCACCACATATTAACATAGATAAGTTAAACCCCATTCCAAAACCTCCATATTCTTCTGGAATATTTAATCCAAGTAGTCCAAGTTGACCAGCTTTTTTCATAATACTTTCTACTAAGTCATAATTGTGATTTTCTAATTCTCGAATATGTGGGTAAATTTCTTTTTCTACAAATTCTCTTGTGGCATCTAGCATTTGTTTTGCTGTTTCGTCAAAATCAGCTGTGATAAATACGTCGTTAAAGTCTGTTTCTTCAGTTAAAAAAGATCCTCCTATTTTGTCTTTATTCATGTTTTTAGTTTAATAATTCAAAAATACCTGCAGCCCCTTGTCCTGTTCCTACACACATTGTGACCATCCCATATTTTTGTTTTCTTCTTCGCATTTCATTTAATAATTGCACTGTTAACTTTGCTCCTGTACAACCTAGTGGGTGACCTAGTGCAATTGCTCCTCCATTAACATTAATGATTTCGGGATTTAATTGAGCTTCTCTAATTACAGCCAGAGATTGACATGCAAAAGCTTCATTTAATTCAATTAGTTCAATATCATTTAATGACATGTTAGCTTGTTTTAAAGCTAGTGGAATGGCTTCTACTGGACCAATTCCCATGTGTTTTGGTTCTACGCCACAAACAGCATAGCTTTTGAGTTTGGCGATTGGTGTTAAATTTAATTCATTCATCATTTTCTCAGACATAAGCATAACAAATGCAGCACCATTTGATGTTTGTGAAGAATTGCCTGCTGTTACTGTACCTTTTTCCTCAAATACTGGTTTTAATTTCGATAATTTTTTAATTGTTGTATCTTCTCTAGGTCCTTCATCTTGACTAATTATATATTTTTTCTCTTCTCTTTTTGAGTTATTATTTAGAAAGACTTCATTGATGTGGTATGGTATAATTTCATCTGAAAATAAATTATTTTTTATCGCATTTATTGCTTTCATATGAGATTGATAAGCAAATTCATCCTGATCTTCTCTTGAGATGTTATATTTGTTTACAATGGCTTCGGCTGTCGTACCCATACCCCAATACCAATCTGGATTTTCTTGAGCTATTTTGGAGTTTGGAATGATTTTCCATCCTCCCATTGGTATTGTTGACATGGTTTCTACACCTCCCGCTAAAATACAGCTAGACATACCTGATTTTATTTTTGCTGTTCCAATGGCGATAGTTTCTAGTCCAGATGAACAATATCTATTTACTGTCATCCCTGGAACTTTTACAGAATTTAGGCCCATTAAAGAAATCATTCTTCCAAGATTTAAACCTTGTTCTGCTTCAGGGGTAGCATTCCCTACAATGACATCATTTATAATTTCTTTTTTAAAGCTAGGAATTTTTTCAATCATCTGGTTTATTAAGCCAGCACCTAAGTCATCGGCTCTTGTAAATCTTAATTTTCCTTTTTTTGATTTTCCAACAGCAGTGCGATATGCTTGTACAATATATACTTCTTCCATATTTAATTTCTTAATGGTTTCCCGGTTTCTAACATATGTTTTATCCTGTCTAATGTTTTTGCTTCTCCGCATAAAGATAAAAATGCTTCTCGTTCAAGATCTAGCAGATATTGCTCAGAAACTTTTGTGGGAGTAGATAAATCCCCGCCACATAATACATATGCTAATTTTTCACACATGAGTTGCTCGTGTTTTGTAATATATTTTCCTTGCCTAAAGCTATCTGCTCCAACTAAAAACATCCCTAGTCCTTCTTTTCCTAGTACTTTAATATCTTTTCTTTGTATTGGTTGAGTATACCCTAATTTATCCAGGTATATAACTTTTTGTTTAGCATCTTCAATAAGTTTATTATTATTTATTGTAACTGCATCCTTTCCTTTTTGTAGGTATCCTAATTCAAATGCTTCATGAGCTGAGGTAGCAACTTCTGCTTTGCCAATGTTTAAAAAATATTGTTTTAACCTTGGTAGTTCAATATCACCTTCGTAATATAAATCAGAAGCTCTTAGCGCCATTTCTTTTGTGCCTCCACCACCAGGAATGAGTCCAACACCTAACTCTACCAGCCCCATATATGTTTCTGCTGCACATTGTACCGCGTCAGCATGTAGTGTGAATTCACAACCTCCACCAAGTGTAAGCCCGTGAGGTGCTACAACAATAGGAACACTAGAGTATCTTATTCTCATCGATGTGTTTTGGAAAGTTTGTACAGCTTTGTTTAGTAATTCCCATTCTTGTTCTACAATTAAAGTAAAAATCATACTGATGTCTGCTCCAGCTGAAAAATGTTCCCCCTGATTCCCAATAACAATTCCCCTAAATTCTTTTTCACCTAATTTAATTCCCTGTTCTATGCCCTCAATTACTTCTTTTCCAATGCTATTAAGTTTAGTGTGAAACTCTATGTTTAACACTCCATCTCCAATATCTAATAAAGAAACTCCATTGTTTTTCCATATTTCTGCTGTCTCTCGTAGGTTGTTTAGTATTGTAAATTTATTCAGTATTGGAATAGTTTGATGTCTATTTGTGTTAGTGTCATAATATGTTTTTTGTGTTTTATCTATGTTGTAAAAAGAATTACCTGTTTCTACTAATTTTTCAATCCACTCCGGGGTTTTTAGATTTTCTTGATTTATTAATTCTATTCCTTTTTGGAGCCCGATTGCATCCCAAATTTCAAAAGGTCCTATCTTCCATCCAAATCCTGCACACATTGCTGAATCAATCTTGTAAATTTGATCCGATATTTCTGGAATGCGATGAGCTACATATGAAAACATAAAGGCAAACATTTTTTGATAAAATATCGCTGCTTTGTCATCTCCATCAATTAAGGTGGTAAATCTGTTTTTGAGATTACTTATTTTTTTTGCTTCCCCAATAGTCTTGAATTTTATTTTTCTTTTTTCTACATATTCGAGAGTATCTAGATTGAGTGATAATATTTTTCTTTTTCCTTTCGAGTCTCTATCTTTTTTATAAAAACCTTGTTTAGTTTTATCTCCTAGCCATTGTTTTTCTAACATGTTAGTGATAAATAATGGTAGATTGAAAATTTCTCTTTGTTCATCATTTGGACAGTTGTTATAAACTCCTTTAGCTACATTATTTAACGTGTCTAATCCAACCAGGTCAGATGTTCTAAAAGTTGCTGATTTTGGTCGGCCAATAATTGGACCAGTTAGTGTATCGATTTCTTCAACACTCATACTTAAATCGTTACTTAATTTAAATAAAGCTGCAATTCCAGCAATGCCAATTCTATTAGCGATAAATGCTGGAGTATCTTTACATAATACAGTAGTTTTTCCTAAGAACTTCTCACCATAACCCATTAGAAATGATATTAAATCTTTATTAGTTGTTTCAGCAGGAATGATTTCTAAAAGCTTTAAATATCTTGGGGGATTAAAAAAATGTGTGCCGCAAAAATTTTCACAAAAGTCCTTACTCCTTCCTTTAATCATCTGATTAATAGGTATCCCTGATGTGTTGGAGCTAATTATTGTGCCAGGGGTTCGATATTTTTCTATGTTTTCAAATAATTGTTTTTTTATTTCTAAATTTTCAATGATTACCTCAATAATCCAATCAGCTCTTTTAATTTTCGATATATCATCAGCTAAATTTCCTGTTTCGATTCTATTTGCAAAATTCTTTTTATAAATAGGAGAGGGCTTTGATTTTAATGTGTTATTCAAAGATTCTGTTACGATTCTATTTCGAACAATAGAATCATTTAAACTTAACCCCTTTTTGTCTTCTATTTCAGTGAGCTTTTTAGGATTAATGTCTAGTAATAAGACCTGTGCACCTATATTGGCGAAATGACAAGCAATCCTAGACCCCATGATTCCAGATCCAATTACTGCTATGTTTTGAATTTTTCTCATCCTATTTGCATTATTCATTTTTATATATTTTATTATATAAGTGTTTGTATTTAGATAGTATATTTTTTCTTCTTAATTTCATTGTTGCAGTTAATTCTCCGCCATCTACTGACCATGGTTCACCTACGAGTTGAAATTTCTTGACTCTTTCATATGCACTAAAAAAACTATTATAGTGCTCTATTTCTTTTTCATATTTTTCTAAAACTTTTTTATCAAGAATAATTTCTTTTATGTTGGTGAAGAGTATATTATGTTTTTTGCACCAAAATTTCACCCCTTCCTCTGCAGGCATGATTAAAGCGGCTGGATGTTTTTCATTTTCACCAATTACTATTATTTGTTCGATTAATCGGGATTCTTTAAACTTATTTTCCATTACTTGAGGCGCAATATATTTTCCGCCAGATGTTTTAAATATTTCTTTTTTTCTATCAGTAATTTTCAAATACTTCCCTTTTATTAAGCGCCCGATATCTCCAGTGTGAAACCATCCATTTTCATCAATTACTTTTTTTGTTTCCTCTGGTTTATTGTAGTAGCCCATCATTACATTTGGACCTTTAACAGTAATTTCCCCCTCTCCTTCTTTCATGCCTTCTTCATGAACTAGCTTTACTTCCACTCCTGGTATAATAGTTCCTACAGTTCCATAATGAGCATCATTAGTATGCGCTAGATTTACAGAAATTACGGGTGATGTTTCAGATAATCCATACCCTTCAAGTATTGGCATTTGTGCTGCAGTAAAGATTCGGGCAATTCTTTCTTGTAGTGCAGATGCTCCTGAAACAATAAAACGAATTCTGCCACCTACTGCTTCTCGCCATTTTTTAAAAATTATTTTATTGGCTATGCTTAATTTAAACTCATACCAGATTCCATTGGCTCCATTGTATTCATGTTTTAGTCCTAATTCTACTGCCCAAAAAAACAACTTTTTCTTTACTCCTGATAATTCAGATCCTTTTGCAATAATTTTATCATACACTTTTTCTAGTAATCTTGGTACTGTTGGCATAATTGTAGGTTGAATGATTTTTAAGTCATCACCTAATGTTTCTAGGCTTCGAGCGTAATATATCGATACTCCCTTAAACATATAGAAGTATTCTATCATTCGTTCAAATACATGGCAAAGTGGTAAAAAACTAATTGCTCTATCATCGATGCCAATTGGCAGTCTTTCTTTTAGAGTGGTGATTTGACTAATTACGTTTTTATGGTTTAGCATAACACCTTTTGGATTTCCTGTTGTACCAGATGTATATATTAATGTAAATAAATCTTCTTCATTAATTGTACTTTGTATTTCTTTCATTTTGTCAGCTTTTGGGTTGACAACTCCCTTTTCTATTAGCTCTAGCCAATTTCGAACTCCCTTTATTTCATCAAAAGAAAAAATATGCTCCAAACATTCTATCTCATTTTCTAATCCTTGTATGTTATTGTAAATATCTTTTGATCCAATAAATACTATTTTTGCGCCACAATCATTAATAATATATTTATATTCATTTCTTGTTATGTTTGGATAGATTCCAACATTGACGGCTCCGATTTTATTTATTCCCATATCAACCAAGCTCCATTCTGGCCGGTTAGCAGAAATAATACAAATTTTGTCGTTTTTTTGAACTCCAATATTCAATAACCCATATCCAATATTATTTGTGGTTTCAATATATTCATGAGTACTATATTTTCGCATCACTCCATCTTGTTGAGTAGCTATCATGTCTTCTTTTTGAAATAACTTATGATATCTTTCAGCTAATTCAAATAATTTTATATTTTCCATGGTTTTTGGGGATATATATTTATGTTATTCAATCTAATAAAAATATTGTAAATATCAATGGTTATCAACAAGGTATTAAATTGTTTAAAACTATTTTTCTTTTTCTTAATAAGAAACATGATTAATATTTATTTTTAATGCATTAAATAATTCAATAATGTCTGAAAACAATTTAACAACAGTGGAAGATGCTCTTGAGATGGGCCTTTTGTCTGAAGAATATGATAAAATTTGTCAAGTTTTAAGTAGAACTCCTAATTATACTGAATTAAGTATATTTTCTGTAATGTGGTCGGAGCATTGTTCTTACAAGAACTCTATACTTTGGTTGAAAAAATTACCTAAATCAGGTTCTCAAATGTTGGTGCAAGCAGGTGAGGAAAATGCAGGATTAGTAGATATTGGAGATGGATTAGCTTGTGCATTTAAAATAGAATCACATAACCATCCTTCTGCTTTAGAACCTTATCAAGGAGCAGCTACTGGAGTCGGAGGAATTAATAGAGATATTTTTACTATGGGTGCTAGGCCAATTGCTCAATTAAATTCTTTGCGTTTTGGCGACATTCATTTGAAACGTACACAATGGTTACTAAAAGGTGTTGTAAAGGGTATTGGTGATTATGGAAATTCGTTTGGAATTCCTACTGTAGGCGGTGAAACCTTTTTTGATTCTAGTTATAACACTAACCCATTAGTGAATGCGTTTTCTGCTGGAATAATGAAAAAAGGTGAGATGATTTCAGCTATTGCTAAAGGACCAGGGAATCCAGTATTTATTGTAGGGTCATCTACTGGTAAAGATGGGATTAATGGTGCTGCTTTTGCCTCAAAAGATTTAACAGAAGATTCTGCAAACGATATTCCATCTGTACAAGTTGGAGACCCATTTCAGGAAAAGTTGTTATTAGAAGCAACTATGGAGTTGTCTAAGACAGATGCTTTAGTTGGTATGCAAGATATGGGAGCTGCAGGAATTATTTGTTCTACTTCTGAAATGAGTAGTGCTGGGAAGTGCGGCATGAAAATAAATTTAGATAAGGTACCGATTAGGCAAAAAATGGAGCCATTTGAAATTCTTTTGTCAGAATCACAGGAAAGAATGTTACTTGTAATTCAAAAAGGAAAAGAATCAGTAGCTAAAAATATTTTTAAAAAATGGGATTTAAATTGTGAGCAAATAGGTGAAGTTACTGGCACTAAAATATTAGAATTTTATTTTGAAAAAAAATGTATTGCTCGTATTCCTGCAGAATCATTAGTTCTTGGTGGCGGTGCACCTGTATATGAAAGACAATATGTCGAACCAGAATATTATTCAAAATATAAGGAATTTAATATCTCTTCCGTGTTACCTCCTGAAAACATTATTGATGTTGCAAGGCAGATTATTAAATTGCCTAATATTGCTTCGAAAAAATGGATTTATGAACAATATGACTCTATGGTGGGCACTGTTAATATAAGTACTAATTCTCGTTCTGATGCTGCTGTTGTTAATTTAAAAAACACAAATAAAGCCTTGGCTTTAACTGTAGATTGTAACGCCAGATATGTGAATGCAGACCCAAAAATAGGATGTGCTATTGCTGTGAGTGAAGCTGCCCGAAATATCATATGTTCTGGTGGTGAACCTTTAGCTATCACAAATTGTCTGAACTTTGGAAACCCATATGACCCTGAAGTATATTGGCAATTTGTCAATTCTATCAAGGGTATGAAAATGGCTTGCGAAGCTCTAAATACTCCAGTAACAGGTGGTAATGTAAGCTTTTATAATCAAACTATATTGAAGGATCAAGCTACTCCATGTTTTCCTACACCAACCATTGGTATGATAGGAGTTGTGTCAGATAAGGAAAATATTATGACTCTTGGTTTTCAAGATAAAGGTGATTTAATATATTTAATAGGAAAATGTTATGACGATATTTCATCATCTGAATATTTAGCAAATTGTTTAAATATAACAGAAAGTCCTGCTCCATTTTTTGATATAAATGAAGAAATTCATCTCCAAAAAATAATACTTGATTTAATTAAGGGCAGAAAAATTAAATCCGCCCACGATGTTTCAGACGGAGGTCTTTATACTTGTTTAGTAGAAAGTAGTGTTGTGAGCAATTTAGGTTTTGACATTTTCACTAATCATGACTTTAGACAAGATGCTTATCTTTTTGGAGAATCACAAAGTAGAGTTGTTGTCACTATTGATGCTAATCATAAAAAAGAATTCGAAAGATATTTAGGTAAAAAAATTGACTTTTCTTTTCTTGGGGAAGTCACCGAGGGGAAAATTCTTGTTGATGATCTAGAGTTTGGGAATATTGAGTCAATAAAGGAGGATTATTTGTTTTCAATAGAAAATATATTAGAATCATAATCGTTATATTTTGTCAATTTTAGATACAAAAATTGAATTTTTAAAGGGTGTAGGCCCTAAAAGAGGCTCATTGCTAAATCAGGAGCTATCTATTTATTCGTTTTTGGATTTATTAACTTTTTTTCCTTATCGATATGTTGATAGAAGTCAGATTTATACAATTAATCAAATTAATAATTTTGACGTAGATATTCAAATAATTGGATATGTGAAAAATAAAAAGGAGGTTGGGGTAGGACGAAAAAAACGATTGTTTATAGACTTTGTTGATGGCACAGGCAATATTAGTATTTTATTTTTTAAAGGTTTAAATTGGTTAAACAGGTCAATTCAGATAGGAAAGAGGTATTTGATTTTTGGAAAACCCCAGAAATACGGAAATCAAATATCTTTTATTCATCCTGAAATGGAATTGTTAAAGGATTCATCCAAAACATCTTTATATAATTTATATCCAATATATCATTCGACAGAAAAATTGCATTCTGTTGGTTTAAATAGTAAGGGTATTTCTAAACTTAGTGCTCAATTATTGTCATTGTTAAAAGATGATGTGCCAGAAAGTTTTTCATTAAACATGATTAGAGAGTATAATTTTTTGAAGCGATCAAAAGCATTTCATGAAATTCATTTCCCAACAGATGCAGAAAAATTAAATCAAGCGATTTATCGTTTTAAATTTGAAGAATTGTTTTTTCTTCAACTATCCTTGTTAAAACAAAAGTTATTGAGAAGAAAAAAGTTTAAATCGTTTGTTTTTGAAATAGTTGGAGATAAGTTTAACAATTTTTATCATAATCACTTAGGGTTTTCGTTGACAAATGCTCAGAAAAAGGTTATGAAAGAAATTAGGCAGGATGTGTTAAGCGGCTTTCAAATGAATAGATTGTTGCAAGGTGATGTTGGGTCTGGAAAAACAATAGTGGCAATCATGAGTATGATTTTAGCACATGACAATGGGTTTCAGTCATGTTTGATGGCCCCAACAGAAATACTTGCCAATCAACACTTTAACAATATTGAGAAAATTGCAAATAACATAGGGTTAAAAGCGGTTTTATTAACTGGAAAAACTACATCTAGTGTTAAAAAACAAATTATATCAGAATTGTCTAACAACTTAATTGATATTGTTGTCGGAACACATGCGCTTATTCAAGAAAATGTTCGTTTTCAAAAACTAGGTTTAGTTATTATTGATGAACAGCATAAGTTTGGTGTTTCTCAAAGAGCAAAATTGTGGAAACATGAAAAAATCATGCCTCATGTATTAGTTATGACTGCCACTCCAATTCCAAGAACATTAGCTATGACAGCATATGGTGATTTAGATGTCTCTGTTATTGATGAACTTCCACCAGGTAGAAAACCAGTTGTAACTTCTCATAAGTATGATAAGGAAATTAAAGGTGTATTTGAATTTGTTTATCATGAATTAAAGAAACATAAACAAGTTTATATAGTATATCCTCTAATAGAAGAAAGCAAGGTGTTAGATTATAAAAATTTACAAGATGGATATGAAAATATAAAATCGATTTTTGAAACTAAAGGTTTTAAAATATCTATTTTACATGGTCGATTGAAAAAAGAAGAGAAACAGCTAGAGATGAAAAAATTCCTTGATAAGGAAACACAAATTATGGTTGCGACAACTGTTATTGAGGTTGGCGTAGATGTTCCAAATGCAACAATTATGATTATTCAAAATGCTGAAAAATTTGGTTTGTCGCAATTACATCAACTTCGAGGACGTGTAGGTAGGGGGTCTGAGAAATCATATTGCTTTTTAGTCAGTTCAAATAAATTAACTAATGATGCAAAAACTAGATTAAAAACAATGGTGAATACTCATGATGGATTTGAAATAGCTGAAGTGGATTTGAAGTTAAGGGGGCCAGGTGATATTTTAGGAACAAGACAGAGTGGTTTGTTAAATTTAAAATTATCTAGCTTAGTGAAAGATTATGCAATTTTAAATTTAGCTAGAAAAGCTGCTCAAAATTTACTAGAAAAAGATTTTGATTTGTCCCAGGTTTCAAATCGGAATATACGTCATTTCTTTCTCAAACATCTTGCTAATAAATTAAAGTGGGGTAGTGTTGCTTGATGAAATAATTTATTCGCAAGAAATACTATCTGTATTTTTTAGATTTAGTACATTTACCAAAATAACAATACCCTATGAAAATATCATATAATTGGCTTAATGACTATCTGCAAGATGGATTTACTGATGAAATGTCTTCGAATAAGGCGATTGATTTGGCAAATATTCTAACTTCAACTGGTTTGGAGGTTGAGTCTGTTTCTGAAATTTTTTCAGCATTTGATCATTTAGTTGTTGGTAAAGTGATAGAATGTGTGGATCATCCAAATGCAGATAGATTAAAAATAACTAAAGTAGATGTTGGCACAGATGTTAAACAAATTGTATGTGGTGCTAGCAATGTGACAAAGGGTCAATTTGTGGTAGTTATATTAGTTGGTAATAAATTAATCAATCAAAAGGGAGAATCGTTTTTGATTAAAAAAACAAAAATAAGAGGTGAGATTTCTGAAGGCATGATTTGTTCTGCAGATGAAATCGGATGGGGAAATAGTCATGATGGTATTCTTGAATTAAATCCTTCACTAACTAGGATAGATATTGTTCCTGGTATCATGGCTTCGGATGTTTTTGAGGCAGAAAAAGATTATTGTCTTGAAATTGGTTTAACTCCTAATCGTACAGATGCATTTAGTCATCTTGGTGTGTGTAGAGATTTATATGCTTATTTTTCACATAGAATTGGAGATAAGAAGAATCGAATCCTGGATGCAGAGAGAGTGAGTGGGAGTTTTGAAGAAGTTCGTGAACAGAAAACCAATATGGATTTAAATGTAAAAAACACGAGTGCTTGTCCTTATTATTCCGGCTTTTTTATTAAAAATGTAAATGTCGCTCCTTCTCCTTATTGGTTGCAAACTAAATTAATTTCGATTGGATTAAAGCCTATTAATAATGTTGTTGACATTACTAATTTCGTATTACATTCCACTGGCAATCCATTACATGCTTTTGATTACAATCAAATTACTGATTCAAAAATAATAGTTCGAAATGCTAATCCTGGTGAGAAATTCACAACTCTAGAGAAGAATTCAATCTCTTTAGACAAAGAGGATTTAGTTATATGTGATACTGAGAAGCCACTTTGTTTAGCTGGTGTAATAGGAGGGGTGAATTCCGGAGTTGTCACTTCCACCAAAAATATATTTTTAGAAAGTGCTTACTTTAATCCTACTTTTGTTCGAAAAACCTCAAAAAGACATGGTATTAGCTCAGATTCTTCATATAGATTTGAAAGAGGTGTAGATGTTGGTCATGCTAGTTATTATGATGAAGATAGTAATGGGAGTCCGATAGGTGGGTGTGAGTATGCATTAAGACTAGCAGCACAATTAATTAGACAAATATGTGATGGGGAAGTGGTTTCACGAGTTCAGTATAATTCTGATGCATTGGAAATTACTGAAATAGATTTTTCCTATGATTTTTGTGCAAAAATTTTAGGGTATAGAATTGAAGATGCGGTCATAGATTATATTTTAAGCTGTTTAGACTTTAAGTTGATTGATGATTCTACAAAAAATAATTCTATTAAATTATTAGTTCCAAGTTATCGTCTGGATGTTACTAGACCTATAGATGTGGTTGAAGAAATTGCAAGAATTTATGGTTATGACAATATTCCGTCGTCTAATTTAATTTCATTTTCACCATCTACAGACCATAGTGTTTCAATGGACGATATGAAGACAAATATATCCAGCTTATTAGTTTCAAATGGTTTTTTTGAAATTAAAAATAACTCCTTGATTCCAGAATCGAGTTTGGAGTTTTTCCCTATTGAATCAAAAGGTAAGGCGGTTCAATTATTAAACCCGTTAAGTCAAGATTTGTCTATCATGCGTCCAAATATGTTTTTTAGTGGCTTACAAACCATAAAGCATAATTTAAATAGACAGATTAATGATATTAAAATATTTGAATTTGGAAAAACTTATCTAAAAATAAGTGATAAATATGTTGAAAATGAAAAATTAACAATTTTTACTTCTGGTATTTTTAAGGGAGATAATTGGCGTGAAGATGCGAAAAATACTGACTTCTTTTTTATGAAGGGTGTTTTGGATAAAATCTTAGATCAATTCAGCTTAAATTATGAAGCTATTTCTTTTGCAAAATCTAAACGGGACCATAGTGTTGTATGTTTCAATTACTTATTTAATGATAATTTAATTGCCAGTGTTGGGGAGTTTTCGAAAAATATATTGGAAAATATCGGAGTTAAAAAGTCAGTGTATTATATTGATGTGAATTTAGATTTTTTATTTTCGATAGTTAAAGATTATTCTATTTCATATAATCCAGTTTCCAAATTTCCTTCAATAAAGAGAGATTTATCTTTATTAGTCAATCAAGAAACAAGTTACCTAGATATTGAAAATAGTATAAAGAAATTCAATAATAATTTACTAAAGAGCTTTTCATTGTTTGATATGTATCAGGGGGAAAAAGTGGAAAAAACTAAAAAATCATTTGCTATATCTTTTTTATTTGAAGATCAATCTAGGACATTAACTGATGATGAGGTTGATAAGCAAATGCTTAAGATTTTTAATTATTTACAAGATGAATTTCAATTATCTCTTAGGGATGGGGAGTTGTCATAGTAAATTGCAGTCTACTGATTAAGATGTATATCTTTAGCAGTAATTTTATAGTCGGATAGAATAATTAATCGTTCAATTACATTTCGTAGTTCTCTTATGTTCCCAGGCCAATCATAATTACTGAGCAGGGTGACGGCTTTCTTTTCAATTTCTTTTTTTGTTATTCCATGCTCTTTGCAAATTATCGCCATAAAGTAATCAATTAAAACGGGTATATCTTCTTTTCGATCTTTTAGTGAAGGAACTGTAATTGGAATTACACTTATTCTATGTAGTAGATCTTCTCTAAAACGATTATTCTTAATTTCTTCTTTTAAGTTTTTATTTGTTGCAGAAATTATTCTCACATTAATGCTAATTTCTTTTTCGCCACCTACTCTTGTAATTTTATTTTCTTGCAAAGCTCTAAGTACTTTTGCTTGTGCTGATAAGCTCATATCTCCAATTTCATCTAAAAATAAAGTGCCTTGATCAGCTAATTCAAATTTGCCTTTCTTTTGTTTATGCGCTGATGTAAATGATCCTTTTTCATGCCCAAACAATTCACTTTCTATTAATTCTGATGGAATCGCTGCACAATTTACTTCAATCATTGGTATTTTGTGTCGGGTACTATTTTTATGTATTGCATGTGCTACTAATTCTTTTCCTGTGCCATTTTCTCCAGTAATTAAAACTCTTGCATCAGTATGTGCAATTTTTTCAATAACTTTTTTGATTTCTAACATCTTCACAGATTCACCAATCATGCTATGTTTAGAGTCTATTTTTTTTCTTAGAACCTTGTTTTCTTGTTTTAGTGTTTCATTATTTAATGCATGCCTTATGGTTGTTAACAATCTATTTAAATCAGGTGGTTTAGCTATATAGTCAAAAGCACCTTGTTTTATACATTCTACAGCAGTTTCTATATCTCCATGTCCCGATATCATTATAAAAGGTGTGTCAATGCCGTTTTCTAAACTTTGATTTAATACTTCAACTCCATCTAATTTGGGCATTTTAATGTCACAAATTACAAGATCATATTTGTTTTTTTGTAGCATGTTTAGCCCCTCTTCACCATTACTTGCCTCTTCTATAATAAATTTTTTATTTTCGTCAATCAAAATGTTTTTAAGTACATTTCTAATAGCTACTTCATCCTCTATAATTATTATTCTTCGCATTTTATTTTACATGTGTGTTTAATTAAACATTTCTTTTACTTTTTCAAAAAATGATTTTTGATTTTTTGGTGCTGGTTCAAATTCTTTGGCAGAATTATTTGCTTTAAAGAAACTTTCTTGTTCTTTTGTGAGTTTTTCAGGTGTCCATATGTTGATGTGAATTAGCAAGTCACCCTTAATATTGGATTCTATGTTAGGGATTCATTTTGATTTCAAACGTAATATTTTCCCACTTTGAACCCCGTTTGGGATTTTTATTTTAGCTTTTCCTGTAACAGTAGGTATTTCCGTGTTGCAGCCTAAAATGGCATCTGGAATACTGATATATAAATCATGATGAATATTGTCTCCCTCTCGTGTTAAATCAGGATGTTTTTCTTCTTCTATTAAAACTAATAAGTCCCCAGCTATTCCTTGGTAAGGTGCGTGATTACCTTTTTCTCTTATTTTTAATTGCATTCCTTCAGAAATTCCTGCAGGAATATTAATTTCGGTTAATTCTTCTTTGTAAATCATTCCTTGTGAGTCAGATCCACTAGGTTTGTTGATAATAACTTTACCAGTGCCTTGGCAATGTGGACAAGTGCTAGTAGTTTGCATCTGTCCTAAAATAGTGTTTGCAATTTGCGTAATTGTCCCTGTTCCGTTACAATGAGGGCATGTTCCATACTCTGTATTTGGTGCAGGTGATAGGCGTTTGATTTTTATTTTCTTGATTACACCTTCACTAATTTCTTTTAGAGTTAATTTTATGCGGATTCTTAAATTACTACCTTTTGCTACTCTACTTCTTCTAGATTGTCTTCCTCCAAAAGCACTCCCAAAAATATCACCAAAAATATCACCATGTTGTTCAAAAATGTCACTCATATTAGAAAAGCCACCACCAAATCCTCTACCACCCCCCATTCCTTGATGCCCAAATTGGTCATATCTTGAGCGTTTTTCTGTATTACTTAGCACTTCATATGCCTCTGCTGCTTCTTTAAATTTTTCTTCAGCATTTTTATCACCTTGATTTCTGTCTGGATGATATTTAATAGCTAACTTTCTGTATGCCTGTTTGATTTCTTTTTCGGTTGCGCTTTTTGATACGCCAAGAACATCATAATAGTCTTTTTTACTCATTTTCCAATTATTACTTTTGGATATCTTATAATTTTGTCTAATAACATATATCCTGGTTCAACTTCTTCAATAATTCTTCCCTTTTTATTTTTTTCTTTGACCTGTATGCTGCTAATTGCTTCATGTTTTTCTAAATCAAATAATTCATTTTCAGTTAATTCTATTTTTTTTAGATTTTGTTTTTCTAAAATATCTGTCATTTTTTGACCAATTAAAATATAACCCTGCACATCTTTTTCTTTTGTTTTTTTAGCCCTTTCAAAATCATCTATAATTGGTAAAATTGAGTTGATAAGATTTTCTTTTGCATATTTTGCAAAATCTTCTTTTTCTTTAGCAGTACGTTTTTTATAATTTTCAAATTCTGCGATTAATCTCAGATACTTGTCTTTTAAATCACTTATTTCTGCCTCTTTTTTTAATATTGCTGAATTAGATTTTGTTTTTTTTGCTGTCATTTTTCTTGATTTTTATTTTATTATGATATCAAATTCCTAGCCAAAGTATTATTGTATGACATAATGACAGAAGTTCATATTCTCTCTATAGAAGCTCCTAGCATTCTTAATCTACTATCAATGTCTTCATATCCTCTGTCAATCTGTTCAATATTATGAATAATGCTGGTCCCTTTTGCTGATAGTGCTGCAATTAGTAATGCGATCCCAGCTCTTATATCTGGGGAGGTCATCACTGTTCCTTTTAATGGGTATTTTCTATTAATTCCATTTATAGTGGCTCTATGTGGGTCGCAAAGGATGATTTTTGCACCCATGTCAATTAATTTATCTACAAAGAAAAGTCGACTTTCAAACATTTTTTGATGTACAAGAATATTCCCATTCGCTTGAGTGGCAGTGACAAGTATGATGCTTAGTAAATCAGGGGTGAATCCTGGCCATGGGGCGTCAGATATAGTTAGGATAGAGCCATTAATAAAGGTGTCTATTGTATAGCTTTTTTGTTCTTTTATAATAATGTCATCATTTTCACACTTTAAATTTATCCCCATTTTTTTAAATGTAGTTAATATGTTTCCTAAATTTTTTACAGATGCATTTTTAATTCTCAATTTGGATTGCGTCATAGCAGCTAAGCCAATCCAACTGCCAATTTCTATCATATCTGGCAGAATAGTGTGCTGGCAACCAGATAATTTTCTTACTCCTTTAATTGTTAGTAAATTAGATCCTACACCATTTATATTAGACCCCATTGAGTTCAACATTTTACATAATTGTTGAATATATGGTTCACATGCAGCATTATATATGGTTGTTGTTCCTTTTGCTAATACTGATGCCATTATAATATTAGCAGTTCCTGTTACTGATGCTTCTTCTAGGAGAATTTCAGATCCAATTAATTTGTCACCACTAACCTCATAGAATCTGTTTTTTTTCAACTTAAATTTCGCTCCTAACTTTGTTAATCCAATAAAGTGTGTGTCAAGTCTCCTTCTTCCAATTTTATCCCCTCCTGGAGGGTAGAGAACCGTGGTTCCAAATCTAGCTAATAGAGGTCCCATAATCATGACCGATCCTCTAATCTTTTGACTATTTTTTTTAAAATCGGGTGTTTTTAAATAATCTATATTAATATCGTTTGCTTGAAATGAATATGTGTTTTTTCTTGTTTTTTTTATTTTTACTCCAAGCCCTTTTAGGATGTCTATTAAGCACAAAACATCAATGATTTGAGGTATGTTCCGAATTGTTACCAGATTTTTTGTTAATAGTGTTCCAGCAATAATTTGTAGTGCTTCATTCTTGGCTCCCTGCGGGTGAACAATTCCTGATAATTTTTTACCACCAATGATTTTAAAACTCCCCATTTATTTTCTAGAATAATGTTTTTTATGTGATTTTTTATAAAAAGATTTTTTGCGGGTGTTTTGTGGTTGAAACACTGGAATTATTTTAGATGTATCTACATCAAGTTTTTCTCCCGCAAATTCTTCTAAGTCCTGCCATATTTTGTCGTCTTGTACATTCGTTTGATTCCAGTTAAGATAGGATCTTTTCATTTGTTGTGCGATGTGCTCTATAACATATGTTTTGAGTTTTTTCTCTTTAATATTTATTGCTTCTTGAATTAATTCTATAATTAATTTCCCGTAATGTTTGTATTTAACACTGCCCTGTGTATTGTTAATTCTTCTTTCAATTGTATTTTCTTGGTTTAATTCAGGTTTCGGATATGGTGATGTAATATCAAGTTTATTTTCACACATTATGAATAAATGATCCCACAACTTGTGTTTGTATTCTTCTACATCTCTAAGGTGAGGATTTAGATTACCCATGATATTTATAAGTACTTTGGCTTGTTTGTTCCTTTTTTCATCATCTTTTATAGACAATAAGCTATTTACCATTGAGTGTATGTGTCTACCATATTCAGGAATTATCAGCGGTGTTAATTCAGTGTTGTATTTCATTATTTTTTCTTTTTTATATTGTTGAAGCAGTTGCAAAATTATAAAACAAAAATCAGTTTATAGTTCAATGTTATGAGATAATTTTAAATTTCGCAAATTTAGTTAATAATACTTTTTCTCCATTTTTGACAAATAAAACAGTAATTTTCTGATTTCCATTACTGTTGTCTATTTTTTTTATTGTTCCTTCTCCAAAAATATTGTGTATGATTTTTTGATTAATATTTAAATTCATAATGTGAGACATCCCTGTTGTTATTTTTCGCAAGTTTCTGTTTTTCAATTGTGGAGGTGTTTTTCTTTTTTTCCACTCCTGCTTCTTGTTGTGTAAAAAATCAGTTCCTCTATTATATGTTAGTTCTTCTATGAACAATGGGTTGATTTCATCAATAAAGAAGCTTTTTTCTGATTGAGTTATTGTCCCAAAGCGAAATCTATTTGTTGCATGTGAGATTACCACTTCATTTATTGCTCGTGTAATGGCTACATAAAATAATCGTCTTTCCTCTTCTACTAATTTTGGTTCTTGTATGCTTTTTTGAGAGGGAAACAAGCCGGTTTCTAGTCCAACAATATAAACATGAGGAAATTCTAACCCTTTTGATTGGTGTATGGTCATAAGTGATACATAATCTTCTGATGTTTTTTCATTATCTTTTGTTTCATCAAGCGATACTTCATTAATGAAGTCTAATAACGTGTTGTTGTTTTTACGTTCTGAAAACATTTTCATGCTATTTACTAACTCTCCGATGTTATTAACTCTATTGATGTTTTCATCAGTAGGGTCTTCTTTTAATTTATGAATGATTTCAGTTAATGCTATAAGTTCCTCAATGATTTCAAAAACATTATTGTCTGTGAGTTGTAATAGCTGATTCATCATGTGTACAAAATCTGTTAAACGGCTTCTGGTTTTTTTTTGCACATTTATATCCTCAATTAGAGGCGAATTCAGTGTTTTCCATATTGATTGACCTTCTTGTTCTGATATTTTTCTAATTCGATCAAGTGTAGTTGGTCCAATCCCTCTAGTAGGATAATTTATTATCCTAATTAAAGACTCATTGTCATTATTGTTGACGATGAGTTTTAAATATGCCATTACGTCTTTTATTTCTTTTCGTTGGTAAAAAGATAGTCCTCCAAATATCTTATAATTTATTCCTCTTTTTCGTAATCCATCTTCTATTACTTTTGACTGGCTATTTGTTCGATACAATACCGCATATTTAGAAGGTTTTGTATTGTTTTTTACAATATTCTTGCTTATGATATCAGATATTTGATCTCCTTCTTCTCTGTCATTTATGTATTTGAGTATTTTGATTTTGGTGCCATTTTTATTTTCGGTGAATATGGTTTTTTCAATTTTATTTTTATTCTTTGCAATTAAAGAATTAGCGGCATTCACTATGTTTTTTGTGGATCTGTAGTTTTGTTCTAATTTAAATTCTTTAACGTTTGTGTAAAACATTTTGAAATTCAACATATTATTGATGTTGGCTCCTCTAAATGAATAAATGCTCTGCGAGTCATCACCTACAATACATACATTTTGATGTTGTCTCCCGATTTGTTTGATAATTGTATCTTGTGCTTTGTTCGTGTCTTGGTATTCATCTATTAAAATGTATTTGAATATCGATTGATAGTGTTCTAAGATGTTTTTATTTTGTTTGAATAGCTCATGTGTTTTTATTAATAAATCATCGAAATCCATTGCATTTGATTTATGACATTCATTGCAGTATTTTTCATATATGGTTTTAAATTCTTCTCGCTTGTTTATTAGGTCTTGTTTGATTAGTTCATTTTCATTATTATATTTCTGACTATCTATAAGATTATTTTTCATAAATGAAATTCGTGCAAATACAGACTTTGCATTATAAATATCTTTATCTAGATTAAGGTCTTTGATGATACGACGTATTATTTTGACGGAATCGTCATTGTCATATATTGTAAAATATTGTGTGTATTTTATTCTGTGAGCTTCTTTTCTTAAGATTTTTGAAAATATTGAGTGAAATGTGCCCATCCATATTGAAAACGCATTTGCATTTTCTGTTATTCTATGGATTCTGCTTTTCATTTCTTTTGCTGCTTTATTTGTAAATGTTAACGCTAGTATATTTTGAGCGGGAATTCCAAGTTGTATGAGATAAGCAATTCTTTCCGTGATTACTCTTGTTTTACCAGATCCTGGTCCAGCAATAATCATTACAGGTCCATCTGTGCATGTCACTGCGTTTTTTTGTTCAGAATTTAATTTACTGAAGTTGTCGTGCATGTTTAGTTTTAAATTGATTTTTTGGTTTGATTTGAAAAAATAAAAGTATCACATTTATTCCTAATAATCATCCTTTTTTTTCAATTTATTTAATCATGTCAATTTTTTATATAAAAATGACTTTAAGGCATTTAAAAAACTGATTATTAGATATTTGTGGTGTGTTTTTATTTTTTTTTCATTTGTTGATTATTGTTTCTTTCAAAAAAAAGAAAAATTAGGTTTGATATAATGATTAAAATTTATAGATTTGCAAACCATTTTGAAAAATGGGATTTTGACAGGATTGATAACAGATAAAAAAAAATATAAATTATGCCTACGATACAACAATTGGTTAGAAAAGGTAGAAAGTCTTTAGTGAAAAAAAGCAAGTCTCTTGCATTAAGTGCGTGTCCTCAAAGAAGAGGAGTGTGTACTCGTGTATATACTACTACTCCTAAAAAGCCAAACTCTGCTATGCGTAAAGTTGCAAGAGTTAGATTGACAAATGGTTATGAGGTTAATGCCTATATACCCGGTGAAGGTCACAATTTACAAGAACACTCAATTGTGTTAGTTCGTGGTGGTAGAGTAAAAGATTTACCAGGAGTTAGATATCACATTGTTAGAGGAGCACTTGATACAGCTGGTGTGGAAGGTCGAAATCAACGAAGATCAAAATATGGAACTAAACGAGCAAAAAAGAAATAACTAATTAATTTGAAATAAGTGAGAAAATCTAGAGCAAAAAAAAGAATCCTTTTACCTGATCCAAAGTTTGGAGATACTCTTGTGACGAGATTTGTAAATACTATGATGATGAGTGGTAAAAAGAATTTAGCATTTAAAATATTTTACGATGCCATGGATATTGTAGAGAAGAATAAGTCAGATGAGGAATCTACTTTAGATGTATGGAAAAAAGCGTTATCTAATGTGATGCCACAGGTAGAGGTGAGAAGTCGAAGAATTGGTGGAGCTACTTTTCAAATACCTATGGAAATTAGAGCTGAGAGAAAACAATTTTATGCAATGTCTTGGATGATTAAGTTTGCACGTAAGAGAAATGAAAAATCTATGGCACAAAAATTGGCTAATGAAATTTTAGCAGCGTATAAAGAAGAAGGTGCTTCAATTAAAAAGAAAACAGAGGTTCATAAAATGGCAGAAGCTAATAAAGCTTTTTCACATTTTAGATTTTAAAATATAGAATGAAATGGCACAAAGAGATTTAAAATATACTAGAAATATTGGGATTATGGCCCACATAGATGCCGGTAAGACGACTACAACCGAGAGAGTTCTTTATTATACTGGATTAAGTCATAAAATTGGAGAAGTACATGATGGTGCTGCTACAATGGATTGGATGGAACAAGAGCAAGAAAGAGGTATTACAATTACATCAGCAGCAACTACAACTAACTGGAAGTTTAGAGATGAGGAATTTAAGATGAACATCATTGATACTCCTGGTCACGTTGATTTCACGGTTGAAGTTGAGAGATCCCTTAGAGTTTTAGATGGAGCAGTTGCACTTTTTTGTGCTTCTGGTGGTGTTGAGCCGCAGTCAGAAACAGTATGGCGTCAAGCTGACAGATATAATGTGCCTAGAATAGGATTTGTTAATAAAATGGATAGAATTGGTGCTGATTTTTTTCGTTGTGTAGAGCAGGTAAAAGATAGATTAAATGGAAATCCCATTCCTCTTCAAATTCCAATCGGTGCAGAAGATGATTTTAAAGGAGTAGTTGATTTAGTTACAATGAAGGGTATTATATGGAATGAAGAAGATCAGGGCATGACTTATGAGGAGGTGGAAATTCCAGAAGATTTAATGTCTACTGCTAATGAATGGAGAGAGAAAATGTTAGAAGCGGTTGCTGAATCAGACGAAGTTTTAATGGAAAAGTATTTTGAGAATCCAGATTCTATTACTACTGATGAAATTGAAAATGCTATTAGGAAAGCAACTTTGTCTATGAGTATCACCCCGATGCTTTGTGGCTCAGCTTTTAAAAATAAAGGCGTACAAACTCTACTAGATAATGTAATGCTGTACTTACCAAGTCCAGTGGATGTGCCTTCTATAGTAGGGATAGATCCAAAAACAGACCAAGAAGTCTCAAGAAAGCCTGAAAATCAAGAACCTTTTGCTGCATTAGCATTTAAAATTGCGACAGATCCTTTTGTCGGTAGGTTATGTTTTTTTCGAGTTTATTCAGGTGTATTAAATTCAGGATCATATATATATAATACTAGATCAGGTTCTAAAGAAAGAATTTCTCGAATTTTTCAGATGCACTCCAATTCTAGAAACGCTTTAGATAAAATTGAAGCAGGTGATATTGGTGCAGCTGTTGGTTTTAAAGACATAAGAACTGGTGATACATTATGTGTTGAAAATGCACAAGTTGTATTAGAATCTATGGAGTTCCCTGACCCAGTAATTGGAATCGCTGTTGAGCCAAAAACACAGAACGACGTAGATAAATTAGGTGTTGCTTTAAGTAAGCTTTCTGAAGAAGATCCTACATTTCAAGTGAAAACAGATCACGATACTGGACAGACTATTATTTCTGGTATGGGAGAGTTACACTTAGAAGTTTTAGTAGATAGATTAAAAAGAGAATTTAACGTTGAATGTAACCAGGGCGCACCTCAAGTAAATTATAAAGAAACTATAAAAGGCACTATCAATCATCGAGAGGTTTATAAAAAACAAACTGGTGGTAGAGGAAAATTTGCAGATATTATATTTACCCTTGAGCCTAATAATGACATAGAAAATCCGGGTTTAATTTTTGAAGATAAAGTTAAAGGTGGTAACATTCCTAAAGAATTTATTCCGTCTGTTAAAAAAGGATTTCAAGATGCAATGAAAAATGGAGTGTTGGCTGGTTATGAAATAGATTCGATGAAAGTGACACTTAGTGATGGGTCTTTTCATGCAGTCGATTCAGATCAGCTATCCTTTGAAATATGTGCAAAATCTGCTTTTCGAGAAGCAGCACCAAAATGTAGTCCGGTGTTATTAGAACCTTTTATGAAATTAGAAGTCGTAACACCAGATGCTAATATGGGAGATGTTATAGGTGATTTAAATAAAAGAAGAGGATTGATTGAGGGAACTAGTGAACGAAGTGGTGCAACTATTGTGAATGCAAAAATTCCATTATCAGAGATGTTTGGTTATGTAACTGATCTTAGAACAATTACTTCTGGGCGTGCAACTTCTACAATGGAATTTAGCCATTATGATGAGGTTCCTAAGAATATAGCAGAAGAAGTAATAGCTAAAAATAAAAAAGTACAAGCGTAGATTATGAGTCAAAGAATAAGAATAAAATTAAAATCGTATGACTATAATTTAGTCGATAAGTCTGCACAAAAGATTGTAAAGACAGTTAAAACTACAGGGGCAGTTGTTAGTGGTCCAATTCCACTTCCAACTAACAAGAAGATTTTCACTGTTTTAAGATCACCACATGTTAATAAGAAATCAAGAGAACAGTTTGAGTTAAGTTCTTATAAAAGATTATTAGATATATATAGTACTTCAGCAAGTACGGTGGATGCTTTAATGAAATTAGAGTTACCCAGTGGAGTTGAAGTAGAAATAAAAGCGTAATTATGGCAGGTATTATAGGGAGAAAAATTGGCATGAGTAGTTTCTACAATAAAGAAGGAAAAAATATTCCTTGTACAATGATTGAGGTTGGTCCATGTGTTGTGACTCAGATAAAAAACGTTGAGAAGGATGGCTATACTGCTATTCAATTAGGTTTTGAGGATAAAAAAGCAACTAGAACTAATAAATCTGAATTAGGTCATGCAAAAAAAGCAAATACTTCAGTAAAAAAAGTATATGCTGAATTTAAAAATAATTTTATGACTACTAATGAGGAAGGGCAAACAAACTTAATTGAGTTTAAATTGGGTGATATTGTAAATGTTGATTTATTTAATGAAGGAGAGTATGTTGATGTTACTAGTACCAGTAAAGGTAAAGGTTTTCAGGGTGTAGTAAAAAGACATGGTTTTGCTGGTGTTGGTGATGCGACTCATGGTCAACATAATAGAATGAGAGCACCAGGATCAATTGGTGCTGCTTCTTATCCCGCAAGAGTGTTTAAGGGAATGCGTATGGCTGGACGTATGGGCGGAAAACAAGTTAAAGTAAAAAATCTACAAGTGTTACAGATTTTTAAAGATAAAAATGTAATTGTTGTGAAGGGTGCTATTCCAGGACCTAATAATGGTTATTTAAATATTACAAATTAATGAAATTACCAGTTTTAAATATTAAAGGAAAAGAAACAGGACGAGAAGTTACGCTTGACAAATCTGTGTTTGGTGTGGGAGCTCATGACCATGCTGTTTATTTATCAGTAAAGCAATTTAGAGCAAATAATAGGCAAGGAACTAGTAAATCTAAAGAAAGGGGTGAAATAGCTGGTAGTACTAGAAAAATAAAAAAACAGAAGGGGACAGGAACTGCGCGTGCAGGGAGTATAAAAAACCCTTTATTTAGAGGAGGAGGACGAGTCTTTGGTCCTGTTCCGCGTGAGTATAATTCGAAACTGAATAAAAAAGTAAAAGATTTAGCACGATTTTCTGCTTTAAGTGATAAAGCAAATTCTAAAAATATTTTAATAATTGAAGATTTTGATTTTAAGACGCCAAAAACTAAAGAATATATAGCCTTGTTAAATAATTTAGGTGTAGCTAATGAGAAAACAATGTTAGTTTTATCCGAAAATAAGAAAACAATTTTATTGTCTGCACGAAATTTAACTAAAACAAATGTAGTGTCTTCAAATGAAATAAATGTATATAATATTCTTGACGCTGGAAAGTTAATTATTGTTGAGAGTGCTTTAAAGAATATAAAAAAGAAATAATCAAATGGATGTAATACTTAAACCCATAGTAACTGAGAAAATAACTGAACAAACAGATTTGTTTAATAGATATGCATTTGCAGTATCTAAGTCTGCTAATAAATTTGATATTAAGAAATCAGTTGAGGTTTTATATGGTGTAACAGTTAAATCTGTTAGAACAATGAATTACTATGGTAAAACTAAAAGTAGATTTACTAAAGGTGGTGTCGTTAGAGGAAAAAGAAGCGCTTTTAAAAAAGCTATAATAGAATTAATTAAAGGAGATAGTATAGATTTTTATAATAATGCATAATTATGGGAATAAAAAAAATTAATCCATTAACTCCAGGTCAGCGTTTTAAAGTTGTAACTACATTCGATGATGTGACAGCTTCAAAGCCGCAGAAGAGTTTGACAAAAGTTAAGACCAGAAGCGGTGGAAGAAACAATGATGGAAGAATGACCATGAGATATGTAGGTGGTGGTCACAAAAAAAAGTATAGAGTTATAGATTTTAAGAGAGATAAATTTGGAATACCTGCTACGGTGAAAACTATTGAGTATGATCCTAATAGAACTGCTAGAATTGCATTGTTATTTTATGCAGATGGTGAGAAAAGATATATTATATCTCCTAAAGATTTAAAAGTTGGTGATCAGATTATGTCTGGTAAAGGTGTGCCTCCAAATAATGGGAATACTCTTTATCTTTCGGATATCCCGTTAGGAACCACTGTACATAATGTAGAGCTATCTCCGGGAAAAGGAGCTTCTTTTGCTCGAAGTGCTGGTGCTGGTGTGCAATTAGTAGCAAGAGAAGGTAAATACGCAACTTTAAAGTTGCCGAGTGGAGAAACTAGAATGGTTTTGGTTACTTGTTTGGCAACTATTGGTTCTGTCTCTAATGCTGAACATGCTTTGCAAAAATCAGGTAAAGCTGGTCGAAGCAGATGGTTTGGTAGAAGGCCAAGAACTAGAGGAGTTGCTATGAATCCTGTTGATCACCCGATGGGAGGAGGAGAAGGTAAATCATCAGGAGGACATCCAAGATCAAGAAATGGAATTCCAGCAAAAGGATTTAAGACTAGATCTAAGAAAAAAGCATCAAATAAACATATTGTTAAACGAAGAAAATAAAAAAATGGCAAGATCTCTAAAAAAAGGACCATATGTACATTATAAGCTTTTGAAAAAAGTGGAAGCTAACATAAGTAATAATAAAAAGACAGTTATCAAAACTTGGAGCAGAGCTTCTATGATTGTACCTGATTTTGTTGGTCAAACATTTGCTGTGCATAACGGTAAGCAGTTTGTTCCAGTATTTATAACAGAAAATATGGTTGGACATAAACTAGGAGAATTTTCTCCTACTAGGTCTTTTAGAGGCCATGGCGGGAAAAAACGATAAAATTATATTAAATGGCTAAAGAAAATAATATACAAACAAGTACGGAAGAATCAAAAATAGCTTCTGCTAAACTTCGAAATTGTCCTACTTCACCAAGGAAGATGCGTCTTGTGGCAGACCAAATAAGGGGAGTGGATGTGAATAAGGCTCTTATTTTATTAAAGCATAGCCCTAAGGAAGCTTCAATAAGGCTAGAAAAACTTGTGTTGTCTGCAATTTCTAATTGGCAATTAAAATATTCAGATGATAATTCTGAACTTATGATTAAGAAAATTTTTGTTGATTCTGGACGTATGTTGAAAAGAATGCAGCCGGCTCCTCAGGGTAGGGCACATCGAATTAGAAAGCGTTCAAATCATGTTACAATAATAGTTGGTTTAAAAGATAATAATTAATATGGGACAAAAAACAAATCCAATAGGTAATCGGTTAGGCTTTATAAGAGGTTGGGATTCGGCATGGTATGGTGGTAAAAACTTTGGTGATAGAATCTTAGAAGATTATAAAATTCGAAAATATTTACATGCTAGATTAGCAAAAGCTAGTGTTTCTAAAATAGTTATTGAAAGAACTTTAAAAATTATCACTGTCACAATTAGTACATCTAGACCGGGATTAATTATAGGAAAAGGCGGCCAAGAAGTTGATAAGTTAAAAGAGGAATTGAAAAAAATTACTGCTAAAGAAGTTCAGGTTAATATTTATGAAATTAAAAGACCAGAATTAGATGCGAAATTAGTTGCTAGGAATGTGGCCAATCAAATAGAAGGTCGGTTCCCGTATAGAAGAGCTGTGAAAATGGCGATTGCAGCATCTATGAGAATGGGTGCTGAAGGTATTAAAATTCAAGTTTCAGGTAGATTAAATGGCGTGGAAATGGCAAGATCAGAGATGTATAAAGAAGGTAGAACACCGCTACATACTTTTCGTGCTGATATAGATTATGCAGTAGAAGAAGCTTTAACAACATATGGTTTAATTGGAGTTAAAGTGTGGATATGTAAAGGTGAGGTTTATGGAAAACGTAGCTTAACTCCAATTGAAACTATTGTCACAGCTTCAAAAAGAGGAGGTGGTCAAAGAAAGAAAAAATAAATATTAATTTATTTAAATTATTATGTTACAACCAAAGAAAACAAAATATAGAAAAGCACATAAGGGTAGAATTAAGGGAGTTGCAACTTCAGCGACAACGCTTAATTATGGGACATATGGTTTGAAAGCTCTAGAAGCTGAAAGAGTCACAGCTCGTCAAATTGAGGCTGCCCGTGTTGCAATGACAAGATTCATGAAAAGAGCTGGAAGAGTGTGGGTTAGAATATTTCCTGATGTTCCAGTTTCAAAAAAACCCACAGAAGTAAGAATGGGTAAAGGTAAAGGATCACCAGAGTTTTGGGCTTGTAGAGTTAAACCTGGAAGAATATTATTTGAAGTCGATGGTGTATCTGAACAAATAGCTAAAGAAGCTTTATATAAAGCATCAGCTAAGCTGCCAATTAAATGTAAATTTATAAAGAGAATATAATGAAAAAAAAAGAAATTAAAAAATTAACTAAAGATCAAAT
>PAMG01000047.1 GCA_002707245.1 Flavobacteriales bacterium | reverse complement strand
TGTATATTTACCATCTTTATATATTTTTTGTGCCATATTTCAAATATACTGGTTTTAGTATTGAAAGGGAAGTTTTAGTCTAATGTTCAATTCAAACTAGGTGATTTTTGATATGCTTGAATTTCTTTATATAACAGATGAAAATCGTGTAAATCCTTTAGCAGGTGGTTCGAAATAAGTCCAGTAGGGGGAGCAACAGGTAAAGCATCTACGAAAGTGGGTGCTTTTATTTTATAAGATATTTTTATAGAATTAAAAATACTACGGATAATGTGACAGGTTTTTTAATTGACTCTGAGCCACTTAAATCAGTCCATGCAGCATCACCCAAAGTGGTATACGTTGATTGTTCACCATTTACTGTATCTAATGAAATTAATGGTGCTGTTATATTAAAAACAAACTGCCACCACTCATATTCTAACCCTATATTAAAGCCAAATGTTGTATGTTTAGTGTTAGTAGTCCTTTGCATAACCATATCTTGTGATTCAACAATAAAATCACCTTCACTTGTAATATTTATTACTGGAACATCAGTTTCCCAACTATCAATAGTACGTTCTATTTTTGTTCGTGTAATTGATGGGATTATGTTTACATACAATTGATTGAAAAAATTATATGAAACATATCCATTTAATTCCCAGGGTTGTTCTACGGAACCCACATAACTTAATGTGTAATCAGGATGAGCTCCAACTGCAATAAATTCATTATTAACAAATTGCAATTCTCCATCATAAGCGGGAAAATATTCATCAACATCAAAAGAATGTGATGATTTATAATTCCATAAACACTCAAATCCAACTTTTAATTTGATTGGTTTTAAATTTGCACCTATCCTTAATCCAAAAGACGGAATATTATTTTCAAAGTATGCATCTTGAATGTTATATTGAGACAAATTATAATAATTAGCATAACCTTTAGTAGTAATTTGATATTTAATTCCAAAATCTAACACAGGTATATTAAATTGTGCTGACAACATAAAGGGCATCAAAAAAAGGGTAAGTAATAGTTTTTTCATATTTCAAATATACTGGTTTTAGTATTGAAAGGGAAGTCTATGAAAGTGGGTGCTTTTATTTTTTAAAAATCAGTTCGCCTAATTTCTCCATCGTCATTTAATGTGTTTACTTGTTTAAAAAGTAAAGCAAAAATTAAATATAAGCCAGGAGCACCAAAGAAAAAACCTATTAAAAAGTATTTTCTTATTTCACTGACAGGTTTTTCCATTTTATGAGCAATACCAGCACACACTCCCCATATTATTTTTTCATCTCTACTAGCATACCAATTGCTATGTTTAAATGAAGCAACCTCTCTCTTTTTCTCTTCTCTCTCTTTTTCTTTTTGTCTCCGTAATTTTTCTTTTGCCTTTTCTTTTGCTTTTTCGGCGTATTTATTAAATTGATTTTTGTAGTTTTTGTTGAAATTAAAATTTGGATATTTATTTGGATTTTCCTTGACTTTCTGCTTTTTCATTTCAAGTTCCCAGGGAGTATAGCCCCATTTTTTTTTATACTCCTCCTTACTGACCCCCTCGACTTTTAGCTGAGTTTCATTAAACTTTTTAATTTCATCTCGGACTAGTTTATTAATTTTTGCTTTTTCTTTTTTGTCGGCCTCCTTTTCTCTATAAAATTTTGCCAATGGAAATCCACAATGAACACATGTGTCACTCTGTCTACTAATTTTCTTGAAACAATCGGGGCAATGAATTAACATACTTCAAATATAAAGGTTTTAGTATTGAAAGGGAAGTCTACGAAAGCGGGTACCTTTATAAGGTTTTGTTAATCCTTGTTTTAAAAAATAGATGGCCCTAATTACATACTAATTAGTAGATTCTTCAAAACAATCATTATATAAATAAAAGTCATTTTGACCATCTGTATTCCAATCTAAATAGTTTGTTATTGCTTCAGCTTCTTCTAAAGCGTCATCACAAAATACGGATCCCAATACACCGTCAGTATCAGCCTCTACATTTAATGTATATATATAGTCATCAAAAGAAGAGTAACCTAATATTACAGCGGTTTGATTTAAAATATTTATGTCTAGTCCGCCATCAATCATTTGATAGCTAATTAAACATCTTTTACATTCAGGCTCTGAAATAACACTTACGCTATCTTCTTCACACCCAAAGAAAAACGCAAGTGTAATGAATAGGATGAATAGTTTTTTCATAATAATTTTAATATTTATACCCAAATATAAGGTTTTTAGTCTTGAAAGGGAAGAGACCCTAACTATCCAGCAATACAAGTAACATAGCGACCAGCAGTATATAAGAAAACAATCCACTCACCCTCTAATTGTTCGTCTTCAAAATATTTTTGATGTAACGCGGCATCATCTTTACCTAAAAGTGTTCCTAACTCCTCCCAATCTCCATAGTCAACTGATCCTTTTTCTTTTAATCCTTCAGTATTCTCATTTATTAAATCTTCCTCACTTATTTCAACAACTACTATTTCTCCATATAATTGAAAATCATCCAAAGGTTCAAACCAAAACTCTTCATTTTCTATCTTATAATCATTACTCATATTACCTAGCATTTTAATCAAATATAGTGGTTTTAGTATTGAAAGGGAAGTCTACGAAAGTGGGTGATTTTTCTTATGACTGTCTATACATAACAAATATTATTACAGCGATAAGCCAAACAGTGAGCCCTAGAGCAAATTTCCAACTTACATAAGAAATTAATCCCATTAAAACAATAAGACATATTGCGGCAAATAATGGTCCACCACTCCCAGCATATTTTTTTCGAGTATGTTCTTTATCTGAAAGTATTTTCCCTTTATATTTCCCGTTCTTATCATAAATATGTTTTGCCATACTTCAAATATAAAGGTTTTAGTATTGAAAGGGAAGTCTACGAAAGTGGGTACTTTTATTTTATAATATATTTTTTCTCCACAGAACCATCATCATAGATATGTAATTGGAAGCTCTTGCCTGTGTTTTCTCTTCCCAGGACATCAATTTTTTTGAGCAGGAACTTATTAGTTATTAATTCTTGGATAAATGAATTATTTTCACAATTGTTTTGACACTCTTCTAGGCTCCAAAATGCAACAAGTCCACCACAACCACCCCAATATGATTCTTCACATTGAGAAGTGTTTTGATTAAAATAATATGTAACTATACTTGCAAAACAGGGTCCTATATCAGGAATTGAATTACAATCCTCAGTTGCACCAGTTTGTCCAAAACTTAAATCAAACTCCCAAGAACACATTGTAAAAGGAATATCCCCATCTACCATATCTATTGGGTTTGCAGGGTCCACATCAAAGTTTTCATCTACAAGCACATTTGGCATTAATCCATGCATAGCATGGAGCTCTCCCTCAAAAGGAAACTCAATACTATTAATTATTTCAAGTGTTCTTACTTCCTCATATCCTCCTGCTAATCCATAAAAGCTCCCACCATTATAGGGATTTTCTATAGCAACGATATTGTTATTATTATCTCTTAATACAAGCCCACAATAACTGCACCAAAAATCGGGACTATTTACTGTAGAAATCACAATATTTAGTGTAGAATCATTCATGCTATTTAATTCAACAGTAACACCCTCACACAAGTTTTGCCCAAAGCTTAAAACAGGAATAATAATGAGGAGTAATAGTTTTTTCATACTTGAAATATAGTGATTTTAGTATTGAAAGTAAAGTGTTAGTCTAATGGCCAATTTAAACTAGGTGATTCCCCACCTTTCTTATTTTTAGTGTTATTTGAGATTAGTTTAATCAACTTTATTAAAAATAAAACACCCCATGTAAAGAAGGATTTAATAAGCTTACTTTCATTAAAGAAAAATCAGGATTATATATTGAAAGAATAGACGGCATTACTCTTAACTGTATTGCAAAATCGCCTTTGTTTTTACGTTGACTAGTTAAATACTTACTATTAAAAGATACACCGAAAATTAAACCTGTATCATGTTTTCTGATTCCACTTTCACCTGGCGAAAAAACGCTACTATTTTCAGTGCCATCAATTGAGATCGTGCTAATAGTATTAAGTAGAAAACTGTTAAAAATACCAATGTCCATTGTTATAAGACTAGGTGTTTGTGAAGTAAATACTTGAACAAAACTTGTAAATGTAAAATATCTATATGTATCTTCTATCCAGTCATTTGCATTATCTATGACCCTATATCCTTTGTGTTCCAAATAGATATCAGACCCTAAATTATATATTCTATTTGCGTTTGTTTTTCTTTGTTCTAGAACAGATAATCCAATTTTACCACCAACATAAATTCCCTCTCGGGAACTTCCTATAATTGCTTGTAAATTCTGATCAAAAATATTTTTATCTTGACCAATTAGAGAAGGGAAGTTTAGGCCTAAAATAACCCCAAAATTTCTATCAAGAATTCTTGTGCCTTGAAATTTATTAGACGTTTTTGTTTTTTTGACATATTCTTTAGAAGAATTATCAGTTTCTAATTTTTTAAAAATATCCTTATCTCCATTGGAGTATTTTATCATAAAGATATCTTTCTTATTTAAAGTAAAGTTTGGTCCGTCTAGAAAGTTTAATTTTTTATATTTAATAACATCTTCGGAAACCTCGTAAATTTTTACAGATAGCTCTTCTCCTGAATGAAGAATAATATTGTCTTGCCCCCAAACAAAAAAAGATAAAAAAAAGCAAAATATATATAAATAAATAGATTTCATATTATGATAAGTATTTGTATAAATATACGAGTTTTATTATTGAAAGGGAAGTCCCTGAAAGAGGTTGTGTTTTATTTTATAAGATATTTTTTTTCTATAGAACCATCATCATAGATATGCAACTGGAAGTTTATTTTGTTAGTGTTTTTGCCTAAAACATCAATAGTTTTAATAATTTTTTTTTGTTTTAATGTTTCTGTCATTAATAGATTTTCTGAAATTTCAAAGGCCCAAGAACATGCTAATTCTGGCGAACCGGCAAATAAAAAGTTCACCAAATAAATAACTCCATTAAAAGGTAAAGAGAACTCGTTAGTGATTTGGAGCATCCTTGTTTCTAACATTCCACCGCTTAATCCATAAACATTTCCTGCAGTTCCAAGAGTTTCGGAAGCAATAGTATCTCCTTGGCTATTTGTTAACAAAAACCCTGCATAAGGATATGAGTATGATGTTAAAAATTCTGTAGAAACTTCTATTTCAATATATCCCCCCACTTCATTGTATTCAATAAGTGACACAAATATTGAGTCACATAATACAGTAGTATTTAAATCTAATTCATCACAATATCCATTATCTACTTCATAAGTTCCCAAGCAATCACTAGACCCACCTGTGACCCAACCGCCCCAAGAGTAAGTCCATTCACATCCTGAATATGAGTTGCAAAAATCAGCTCCTTCAGATGTGAATTGATTGCAATTACCAGTAGTGATATTTGCTATCCAAGTTCCGACACAATTATCTATCTCATCGCAAATTCCATCATTATCTAAGTCACCTTCAACACATTGACCAAAAGATAAAAAAGGAATAATAATAAGAATTACTAGTTTTTTCATAATGTTAAAGTTTATTTAAAGATAAGTCTTTTATTATTGAAAGGGAGGTATTAGTCTAATATGCTTCTATCCTTATTTATTGTATAATAGAGTCTTTTTTTGAAAAGCTATTTGGGTGTAAGTTTAAAAAACAAGAATATTCTTCTGATCCTATTTGCATGGAACTAATGAGGTCAATAATATTAGTAGTAAATTCATTAGGATCTTTTGTGTCATCTAGATTAAGTCGGCTTCCATTATATGATACTAGAGAATTAGCCTCATTATTAAAACAAATATTACAATAGAAAAAATTAGCAAGAATATTTTTACAACTAACGCCAGTATCTCCAAACAATGAGTTAAGTTCTTGTTCAGAAAATGTTGTGATAATTTCTCTTTGCTGATGTTTGAAGCTTGATTCAGTATTTTTATTTGGAGAAACAAAATAATTTCCATCATCACAATCAACAATAAATTGATGACTACAACTCCAAAAGAGCAATAAGAAAATAAAAATTCTCATAAATCAAATATAGTGGTTTTAGTATTGAAAGGGAAGTGTTAGTCTAGTGCTCACAAGAATTTTCACAATCTTCCATTGTCTCAAATTCACCATTTTCACTTTCTATACAACCACTGGGAGTAGGAAATATTCCAGGCGTTCCCGCTGAACAACGGTAATGTGTTCCTTCTTGTTCACAACTAAATAAAAACAGAAGAGGGATACATAGTAATAATAGTCTTTTCATGCTTCAAATATAAAGGTTTTTAGTATTGAAATGGAAGTGTTAGTCTAATGTTCAATTTAAACCAGTTATCTGTATATTAAATATCATTATTGATATTATTAATTTTAACATCCAACAAATCACTCTAACCCAATTAGAATATATTAATAAATGTAAATTTTTCTTTTTATTTAATGACAGCTCATTGTGTATTGGGACCTGCATAAAAAAAGTACTTATCCAAATTATAAAAACTAAGACAGCACTAAATTTTATTAAATTATTATCAAAGTCTTGAACAAGCATTATAGAGACTATTATCAGTTCAAGCACCATTATAGGCGCCACGATAAAGCCAATCCTCTTAACATAGTTTTGATGAAAAGTCGAAAAGTCATTTTGGACATATTTAAAAAGAGGATAATTAATAATTTGCGTAATTAGAATAACGGCAGTTAATACAGAGCTTATAATTAGGTTGTATAATACCAGATTCATTGAGTTCTAAATTAGTTTTACATCGAAAAGAAGTTTAGCTACTTTTCTTTAAGTTTATCTATCTGAATAAGAATATCATTTGCTTCTTTTTCTAATCTATCGCTTTCTTTTCTGTTTATTTTAGAAGCTTTAAATGCAAGCTCTTTCTTTTTTCGATATAAGTCAGTAAGTTTTTCTTTTTCAGTTTTTCTTTTAAATAGTCCAAACATAGCAAGGGATTTTTTATAAATATAATAGTTTTAGTATTAATAAGGTAGTATTAATTTTATACTGACTTATCTATTTTTAGCAACGATTATCGTTTATTTTCTCATTTATTAAAATACCCTTTTTAAACTTCAATATAAAATCTTGTTCAAAAACAGATTCATATCCCATATGGACATATTTTAGCATTTTACCATGAGGTATTCGAATTTCATCATTAAACCAATTCGCAAAAACTTCATTTTTTTCAGGGAACAAGTGACTTAAACCAACTTCTCTGCCACCCTCTGGCCATCCTTTTAAATCAACCAAAAATAGTTTTGTGTCTCTTATTTCCCAAGTTCCTAAGTATCCTCGCCAACATGCAGTTGATCGAAATGAAAAATCAATATCTTTTCTATTCTTTAAATAAGAAGAAAGAGGTTCGGTTGCCATAAGTTGTCTCTGTCCTTTATAAAATATTATTTCTTTTATTTGTGCAGTCATGATGATATTCCTATTTTTTTAAAACCCACCCGAGGAGATGAAAAAAAATATAAAAAATATTACAAACAATATTTGTAAGATTGAAACCATTTTATTCTTAATGCTCATTTCGCCCCATGTAAAAGAAGGGTTTTTACGGAAGAGCAAACTTAGTCCACGTATTTGATTGTTAAGATATTCTTTAGAAGGCGGGGATTTTTTTTGTTCGGTAGGCTGTTTTCGTATACTTCCCTGCTGCTTGAGCCATTCTTTTACTTGAACCCGTTTTTTTTCATTATGTTCTTCGTCAGAGAGAATTTTACCCTTGTATTTACCCTTTTCATCATAGATATGTTTTGCCATTCTCTAAAGATAGAATTTTTAGTGCTGAAAATAGAAGTTTAAGAAAATAATAAGTTTTTATTCTTTTTCAGTAATTTTATTATATGACCTTTAAATTCATAACAATATTAGTGATGTCTTTCTTTTACATCCTAATAGGCTTCAAACATCTTTTTGATCCAAAATATTTTTTACCGATGATGCCTCCGTTTATTCCGTTCAAAAAGTTAATAATATATATCAGCGGATTTCTAGAAATAATTTTTGGTATTTGTTTACTGATTGAAGATACCAGGTTTTATGCTGGAGTAGGCATAATTATATTACTTCTGTTAGTTTTTCCTGCAAATATTTATATTGCTTTTAATGAAGAAGCAAGAAAAAAATTAAAAGTAAATAAGGTATTTGCTGTACTGAGATTGTTTTTACAGTTGCCATTAATTTATTTAGCATATTGGCATGCTCTTTAATTTATTAGATATTTTTTATCGGCAGAACCATCATCATAGATATGTATTTTAAAGTTTTTATTAGTAGTTTTTCTTCCGATGATGTCTATGGTTTTTATTAGGTTTTTATTCGATGTCTTTTCCTGAATAGAACTATTATCACAAGGATAAAACACAAAGTCTACAGTGTTATTTCCGGAGTTGGGTACTGCTAAAATATTATCATATTGATTATAATAAATATCTGCGGGATTACTCAGGTTAGAGGTCACTAATTCTGTTTCAGAAAAATCAAAATTATACTTGTGTACAGCATTTGAACTCCAAGCCGATACATAAAAATTGCCACATTGGTCCATACTTATTCCATCTAAATTCCCTAATCCAGTATTTATAATAGTGCTATAAGTTTCATTTGTTAAATCGATTTCATATACAGGTGCATTATTACCCCAAAATACAACAAGCAATCGATTATTTATTGAGTCATAATAAGTTCCATTAGGATTTTTGCTAAAAGAACATATTTCATCATGAGAATTTTCTTCAATATTATATTTATATAGTTTCTTAGCAGAAAAATCGGTAATAAATAAATTTATTTCACCCGCATAATTCATTTGTGTAATTCCATTTAAAAATGAACCGTTTAGATTGTAGTTTAATACTTGATCTCCGGTACTGGTTTCATATCCTTTTAATCTTCCACCACTACATACATATATAATACTATTAACTATTTCAAGCCCATGTGGTCCTGATCCTAAATTAGTAGCAAATACAGATAAATTATTATTTATATCTAGCTCTAAAATTTGACCATTATTTGAATTAGCAATAAAATAACTGCCGGTTAACTGATTATATTCAATGCTTTCAGGACCATTATAATTTTGGCTAAATGATAAAAAAGGAGCAATGATAAATAGGAATAATAATTTTTTCATATTAACAACAACCACAGCTTTTTTGAGCTGCTTGATTTTGGCTTTTTTTAATTTTACAAGAATACATAGGATATTTTTTCATAAATATATCTACTAAAACTGAATCTGGAAGATTATCATTACTTCCAAATTTAGTCCTTAGTGCTAAAGCAAATTCTTCAACAGTATATAATTTATCTTTTATTTCTAATGGGTTGTTAGTGTTTTTTATCATAAGAATACTTGTTTGCATTGCAAATATAATCTTTTAGTTGGTAAAGGGTTCTTTATATTTTATTATGAGTTCCATCACAATAAGGAGGATTAGAAGTTTTTTTACAATTACATAGATAGATTGTTTTATCCTCTTTTTCAGTAAATATTTTAGGCACAAATTCATAGCCTCTATGTGCTCCGTTACACAAGGGTTGTTTGTCTGATAAACCACAGGAACACCAGGCATATCTTTTGTCTTTTATCGCATCTATTGCTATAGGAGATTTGCTGCATATTTTAGGCAATTTCATAATATTTTAATTTTATTCTGCAATTACAATTCTAGAATTATGTATAAATCCCTCGTCATTATTTTCCAACTTTATCATCTTCCAATTTCCTTCTGCACCAATAACTTCAAATCTTTCTAGAGTATCCACTGTTCTAATTATTTCTCCACCTGGACTTAATCTCATGTTTGTCCAGCCATCAGGGTCATTAATTTTATATAAGACCTTATCCGTATTAATAATAGTATCTTTTTTAATTACTTCATCTTGACCCCCATTGGAATAATTTTCTTCAGCATTGTATTCTTTTTCAGCAGGTTCTTCCTCTGTTATTTCTACAGCAGGGTTGCTATCCAGTCTTTTATATGGCGGATTTTCTAAAGCTTCAACTATTATAGGGAAGGCAATCAATCCAATAATAACTGAAATAAATACTTTTTTCACAAGACTATTATATTTATAAGAAAATGATGTTTCAATTTCGACATTATTACTTTCAGGTAAAGATTGATTAATCATGGGGTATATTATTTTGCGATTACAATTATAACACGGGTAGATTTCATTATAATGATACCAGTAAGAATTATTTTTATATCGCAAATCCTTTCCACCACCTTTTTTAGTATGTCTATAGCCTGAAGATGTTAACTGGATTTCTGTATTTACTCCTTTTTTCAAAATTTGAAATAAACATAGGTTGCAGCTAATAAATAATGTTCTCCATATTATATATGTGAGCGGAAAAAACACTATGATTATTGCAAGTGGTAACGATTCAAGTGCTACCACGAATGCTAAAAACAGCGATAACACACTGATAACATCTAGCCAGACCAACAATCCATTTCTTCTATTGGTAATACGACGAATTAATCGTCCTTTCCAACTACTATCTTTCTCCCAGTTATCGAGTCGATCTTGTATATTCGGAATGTATTTTTCAACACCGCTTTTTAAATGAAATGGCACCTTATCCCAACTACCGTATTCTTTTTCAAATTTTTTTGCACTCCTTAATAAATTATCTATTGACATGGCTTAAATTTATAAAATTTTAATCATATCATATTTATGTAATCCTTTTCCATAACCATTGTTTGTGATTTTTTTCACTTGGAATCCAAACTTTTCATAAAACTTAAATGTGTGTTGGCTAGTATTTAATAATATATCTGATTTTGGATATTTAGTTCTTATTTTTTGAAGTCTATATTCAGTTAATTGATGCCCGAATCTATTTCGATGATACTTTTTATCTATCATTCCCCAGGTTAAATCCACAGTTTTTATGTTATCATTATAAGCATATCCTCCAGAGCCAACTATTTGATTATTCTCATGAAATAGAACATAATATTTAATATCTTTTTTGAGTAAATAATTTGAAAATAACTTTTGTTCTGAATCATCAAAAAAAGTAGGGATATTTGTTTTAAACACGGAAATACAGTCTTCAAAATAACTAGAATGATATTTTTTAATTTTACAGAATTCCAAAATTATTATTTTAATAATGAATTCTAAGATAAGTGTTTTTAGATTACAAGATCCTATTCACAAAACAAGCTTTTATTTTACAAGATATTTTTTGTCTGCTGAACCATCATCATAGATTTGTAATTGAAAATTATTATTAAGTGTCTCCCTCCCAAGAAAGTCAATTATTTTAATTAAGTTTTTTTCGATTATTTCAAATTCCTCAGATGAAGTAGAATTACAATTAATCAACCCAGAGGTATTATATTTGGAAACAAAGTTCCAAATTTCTTCCGAGGCATTTATATCCATATTTCCAAAAGACCCTGGCCAGTCATGACCACCATTAATAATTTTCAATTCTTCAATAGAAACACATTGGTCCCCATTTAACCATGAATATCGCTCTACAGTACTACCATCAGATGTATTAGTGTTAGGCACGGAATTTACAATAGCATTATCAGTATTGTTATAATTAGACCAATAGGCTGTTATTTCATTAGCAGACAGATAAAGAGGCATGTCATAATAAGAAAACCCATCATAGTTTGAATGAGGATTTTCATCATTTGTTCCAGGAATGAGCATCATGGCAGTGGGGTGTACTGGATCACAAGGGCCCCATCCATAGATATCATTTCTGTAATAATCTGCAAGCATGCTCCCAGATACAGCAGCAAATGCAGCGATTTTATCATTTAACCGACAACCTAATTCATAAGAAAAAATAGCTCCTTCAGAGTAACCACAAGCATAAATACGACTTAAGTCAATTAAATATTCTTCATTTAAGTTGTTTATAATAGCTTCAATAAAGAATATGTCATCGTGATCAGTTGGTGCTTTATGTATCCAAGAAGTAGTACCACCATCAGGATCTATAGCGCCCTGTGGATAAACCGCAATAAAATTAGCGGTATCGGCAATAGGCCTCATATCATTTGTATAAATAAAATCATTTGCATACCCACTTCCACCATGGAAGTTAAATAATACAGGATATACAATTTCTGTATTGTAATCTTCAGGAAGATATATTATGTATTCTCTTTCTTGATCATCAAAAAACATAGTTTCTGTAATTAATTGTTGTCCAAAACTGACCAAAGGAATAATAATAAATAATAATAGCTTTTTCATAATTTAATGAGTTTGAATTTTTATTGCTTTAATTTTTTTAACAGTTGTATCACTTTCAAAATGAGGTTCAAGGATTTTCAATTCTTCGTTAGAAAAAACAGATTTTTCAAAATCTGTTTCCACATTATTTTTTTGTTCAACACAACTAAATAATATTGCAAGTATAAATATTAAAAATAATTTTCCCATGCTTTGGCAATAAGTATTTTAGTAATGATAGCTATTTAAGGACATTTACAGATATTTCATTTCGCCTATTGAAAAACTTATAAGGAGGGTCATATACAAATAGTTCAAATTTATTATTATGTGGAATGTTATATTTTTCTAGTATTGTTTTCAATTCTTTTATTTTTTCATTTTCTTTTTCGGTATTGCTATATCCAGAGTATTTTATCACAGCTTTTTGGACATAATTAGTTTCTATAAATTTCACGTTTTCATTATTTGGTTTAGGAAGATTTTTCTTATTATATTTTTCAGGCATTCTAAATAACATTTCATCATCATTAAACAGTCTTATTACCACTGGAGATGTCATCGCTATTTCTTCTGCTGTCTCATTAGCCCCAAAAATATAATTTGCTAAAACACGAAACGATGAATTTTGAGCATCTTCCTGTTCATTATTAATGTAACTAGCAAATAATGCTGGGTTATATGCTCGAATTTCTATTTTTTCTATTACTTGGATTACTTCGTATGTACTAGAATCTTGTCCAAAACTTAAAAGCGGAAAAAGGATAAGAAATAATTTTTTCATATTTCAAAGGTTTTATCGTATAATATATTTTGTCTCAACAGACCCATCATCATAGATATATAATTGGAGGCTGTTGTTTATGCTTTTTCGACCTAAAACATCAATGGTATTAATTATTTTTCTTTCACTATCATAAGGTCTATTCTCTTCAAGATCGGTTTCATTAGGCAATGACATTGCATTAAAAAATCTCCAAATTTCTTCACTGATATTAACGTCCATGTTACCCCCCGATCCTGGCCAATCATGACCTCCTCCAATTACTTTATATAACCACACTTCATTATTAGATAATTCCGAGGTGTAAACATAGCTTTCTATAATACTTCCATCATTTGGATTAGTATTAGGTAATTCTAAAAATGTGACATCAGTAAGGTTATTTTGATTAACCCAATAATCAATTGTTGTTGGTATATCTAAATAAGCTCCCCATCCATCATTATTATTTAAGTCTCCTTCATACAGCGACACATCATCTTCTGTACCATGAGTTTCAAAAACTGGCACAGGCTCAGAAGGACTACAATTATTATAAATTTCTTCCATAATTAATCCTGCAACAGGCGCTATTGCTCTAAATGTTTCACTTGCTTGACATGCAAGTAGATAACTAAAGTCACCACCATTTGACATGCCTGTAGAGAAAGTGTTCGTGCTACTAAATTGATGCGTTTCTTGTAGGTATTCAGCTAAAGCAATTGTGAAACCTAAATCATCAACTTCTGGATTATTTTGAAAGTCATATCCAACATTAAAAAAGTTATTTCCATATTGGTCTTCTGTCCCTTGCGGATAACATACAGCAAATCCATTTTCATCAGCCACTTCATTCATACCACAATAATTCATTATACCCGGAGCACTTCCAGTATATCCATGAAAAACAAAAACTAATGGTGCATTTTCTACTAAATTGGGTGGTGTATATAAAAGATATTCTCGATCTATTTT
>PAMG01000046.1 GCA_002707245.1 Flavobacteriales bacterium | reverse complement strand
TTAGCAACAGGGATCACCTCTTCCCATATCGAACAGAGAAGTTAAGCCTGTTAGCGCAGATGGTACTAGGTAAAACTGGGAGAGTATGTCGTCGCCAACTTTCAGCCCCAACTATGTTGGGGCTTTTTTTTGTCTTATATTTAGAATATATGATTTTACGTATTTTATTTTTATGTGTATTTTCTGTTTGTTTTTCTCAAAATAACACTATTCTAGAATCATTAGAATCAAACTATTCTTTTGAACTTAACAATATAGGTGATCCTCTTATATTTTTAATTCCTAAACCTTCATCAACTAGTCTTTTTTTAAATCATGTTTCAAAAGATATTAGAAATATTGATTTTCAATCAAAAAAATCTTTTTTAGTTTCTGACACAATATATAGTCAAATATCCTATACTGGTGCATACAAATATGGAGGTCTATTAGAAACATTTTTAACAAGACCAATAGGACAATATGTTAAATTAAACTTTGCTTATGATAATCTTAGTTCAGAAGGTTTCTTTAATCATCAACATAATAAATATGGTAATATTTTACTTTCTTTAGATTTTAAAAAAGATGATTTTTATTCTTGTTCTTTTTTATTTGGGTTACTTGGTGCTAAATATGAGCAGTCAGGTGGGTTAGTTTCATATAATCAAGATATTTCAGCAGATTTAAATCCAACATATTTAACTTCTGCTAGTACTGAGCTTAAAAGAAAAAAAATTAAATTTTCACAAACTTATTTGTTTGACTCAGGATTAAAATTAAAACATGATGTGTCAGCCCTTTTATTTAAAAGAGACTTTGTAGACTTAAGTCCATTATCATTTTATTATTCTTTTACAAATTCAGAGATGGTGTTCGACAATTATCATCTTAATATATTTTTTAACTCTTTTTTTAACACTTTGTCTTTTTCAAAGAATAAATTCAACTTTTCTATTAACCATAATTATTATCATACTAATGATTTAAGTGTTGATAAAATTGGCGATATTATCTTTTCATTTAATAGTACGGATGTTTTTAAAAAACAGAAAAATATTTATTTTAATCTTGTATTTTGTCCTCTTGGATATAATAAAAATAATTATTTATTAGATTTAAGATGGGAGAAAAATACATTAAACTTTTCTCATTTTTTCTCTTTTGATATTCTGTCCAAAAAACCAGATTTTTTTAGACAACACTATGTAAATAATTTATCCTGGGATTGGAGTAGTTTTTCACCCTCCACAACTTTGTCATTAAAATTTAAATCAGCTCTAAAGAAAAGGCATTTATTTGCTTCTTTTTTTATTAATAGATCTTCCCATTTTTTATACTTTAATGAATTTGCTTCGCCTATTCAATTAGAGGATAATCTTTTATATCTTAATTTTAGACTGAATAAAACTTGGCATATAGGTAATCTTTTTTTTAACACTGCGTTTTGCTTTCAGTACGCTGATAATGAAGTTCTGTCAATACCTATGTTTTTTTATCATAAAGAAATAAAATACACCTATGGTTTATCCAATGGTTTTGTTTTGTCTTCTTCATTAAATAGTTACTTTTTTTCAAAGTATTATGCTGATTCATTTTTTCCTTTAACTGATGTTTTCTACCAGCAAAGAACTCAGGAAAGTGTAATTCAGCCATTTTTTTCAGGTAATCTTCTTATTTCTAAAAAAGATTTTAGTTGTGGGATAATATTTAATAATTTACAAAATCTATTTCTATCAGATAGTTACTTTCTTCCCGACTACATCCTACCGCAACCTATAGTTAGATTCTCTATTAAATGGGGGTTTTTAGATTAAGTTTTTCTTTTCTTTTTTTTAGCTGCAGGAAATAAAATATTATTTAAAATTAATCTGTAGCCAGGAGAATTTGGATATAATGCTAATTCTGTTTTTGGGTCACCTATTCGATGTTTATAGTCTTCAGGGTCATGACCTCCATAAAAAGTCCAAGTACCCAAGCCAAATTCACCATGAATGTATCGTGCTTCATTTAATGATTTGTTTTCTCCCATAATTAAAACATTTGATTTTATTAAATCTTTATTGAAAGCAGTTGTTTGACCGATGAAGCCTTTGATTATATTTGTGTGATTCTGACATAACATTGTTGGAATTGGATCCCATTTAGCTGAAAATTCAAATAATGTAAAATAATCATTTTTTTCATCAATATTTCGATTTTGAGTGACATCAATATTTGAGTATTCGTATATCATTGGGTCAGTAATAATCTCAAAATTTTCAAAAGCAAAAGTTTCTATAAAAGTGAGTTTGTCTTGTGCGTTTTTTTCTATTGGGTCTCCATCAAACATGTATTCACAAATATCAGTCTTGTGTGCAGAAAGTGCAATGTCATATGTGTCTGTGGCAGAACACATGGCAAATAAAAATCCACCACCAGCAGTATATTCTTGAATTTTTTTTACAACACTTAATTTTTGTTGTGATACTTTTTCAAAACCTTGTGATTTTGCTTCTTGTTCAAAGATCTGTTTTTGTTCAATATACCATCCTGCATTTTTAAAAGACCTATAAAACTTGCCATATTGGCCCGTGAAATCTTCATGATGTAAATGTAGCCAGTCATATAATGGTAATAAATTGGCTATTATTTCTTTGTCATAAATTACATCATAGGGTATTTCCGCGTATTCCAGAACTAATGTAACTGCGTCATCCCATGGTTGTTTATTTTTAGGAGAATATACTGCAATTTTAGGTGCTTTTTCTAATTTAATAATATCATAGTTTTTTTTTGGGCTTGCAATTTGATTGAAGATTTCGGTTTTTTCGTTATTTGAAATAATTTCATATGATACTCCACGATAAATACATTCTTTTTCAATAGCATCTTGAATATCACACATAAAGCTTCCACCTCTATAATTTAGTAGCCAGTCTACTTCAATATCATTTTGAATTATCCAATAAGCTATACCATATGCTTTTAAGTGATTTTTTTGAGAATTGGCATCCATTGGTATTAGGATGGTTTGAGACATAGAGATGTAACTTGTCAAAAAACAAGAAAAAAATATATTAATTAGAAAAAGGTGTCTGTGTTTCATCAAAACTATCTTCATTATTAGCTTTAGATTCATACGTTGAATAAATATCATCTCCTAAGCTTGAGAATTTGATTAATTTTGGTTCAAATCTGAGTCTAGTGTTTATTGTTGGGCCATTTCTATGTTTTGCAATAATAAATTCAGCTTCCCCTTCTGTTGGGCCTATTGGTGGATAATCCCATTCCGTAACATTATAGGTTTCAGGTCTATAAATAAAAGATACAATATCAGCATCTTGCTCAATAGCTCCTGATTCTCTTAAGTCAGAAAGAATAGGTCTTGAAGGCTTCCGACTCTCTACCGCTCGACTTAATTGTGATAATGCAATTACAGGTACTTCAAGTTCTTTTGCTATACTTTTTAAGGATCTTGAAATATGTGAGATTTCTTGTTCTCTATTTCCTTTATGATCTTTAGTGGTCATTAACTGTAGATAGTCTACGATTATAATTTTTATACCATGTTCACTTTGTAGTCTTCGGCATTTTGCCCTTAAATCAAAAATTGAAAGTGCTGGTGTATCATCAATGTATATGTCGGCTTGTTCTATTTTTTTAATTTTATTATGTAATATTTCCCATTCCCATTTATCTAAATCACCTGAACGTAATTTTTGTTGACTTAATCCTGTTTCTGCTGTTATTAATCGGGTGATAAGTTGTATGGATGACATTTCTAGTGAAAATATAGCTACAGGCATTTTATTGTCTACAGAAATGTTTCTTGCCATTGATAATACAAAAGCTGTTTTCCCCATTCCAGGTCTTGCTGCTAAAATAATTAATTCTGAATTTTGCCAGCCGCTTGTGACACTGTCAATTTCGTCAAATCCAGATGGAATGCCACTTAGTCCATCAGGCATGTTTCCAATTCTTTCAATTTCTTTTATAGCAGTTTGTATTAATTTACTAGCATTTAAAGACTTTTTCTTTATATTACCCTCACTAATAGCAAATATTTTACTTTCCACTTTATCTAGTAGTTCTATCGCATCAGTAGATGCGTCAAATGCATCATTAATAATATCGCTACATGTTGATATTAATTCTCTCTGGATATGTTTTTGAACAATAATCCTTGAATGGTATTCAATATTTGAGGATGATATTACTTTATGTGTTAGGTCACCTAAATAATGTATTCCTCCACAATGTTCTAGTTTTTTGTTTTTCTGTAATTTGTTTTTTATAGTAAAGATGTCAATAGGTTCAGCATTTTGAAATAAGTTTTCAATAACCCTATATATTTCTTTATGACTGTCTTTGTAAAATACTTCAGGAGATAAAATATCACCAACTTCAGCCATAGCATTTTTGTCTATCATTATTGCACCTAAAACAGCTTCTTCAAACTCTATAGCTTGTGGTGGTATTTTTATGTTTTTATTAGTTCCTGCCATCAGTTAAATCCTCTTTCCAATTATTAAAAAGACATGTGTTTTTTTCGAGATACTACGAAAGCAACAAATATAGTTATATAATATATATATTTAATCACTAAAGATGCCCATTTTTTCAAATTTTTTAATTCTTTTTTTAATTCTTTTTTCAGGATTCATGTCTAATAAAGAATCTATATTAAATCTTAAAATTTCTATAATTTGATTAAAAACTTTTTTTGGATTATGATGAAGTCCGCCAAGTGGCTCTTTAATTATTTCGTCAATTAAATTATTTTTCAACATATCTTTTGGGGTTAGTTTCAGAGCTTCTGCTGCTATTTCTTTATTATCCCAGTTCCTCCATAATATTGATGAACAACTTTCAGGTGAAATTACAGAATACCATGTGTTTTCTAACATAAATACTTTATCTGCTACTCCTATACCTAATGCTCCTCCTGATGCTCCCTCTCCAATAATAAATGACAAAATAGGCACTTCTAGTTGCATCATTTCATAGATATTCCTGGCAATTGCTTCACCTTGTCCTCTTGCTTCTGCATCTACACCTGGATATGCTCCTGGTGTATCGATAAATGTAATAATTGGCTTTTTAAATTTTTCTGCCATTTTCATTAATCTTAGCGCTTTTCTATATCCTTCCGGATTAGCCATGCCAAAGTTTCTATATTGTCTTGTTTTTGTATTTTTCCCTTTTTGTTGACCGATCATCATGAATGTTTGTTCTCCAATTTGGCCCCATCCGCCGACCATAGCTTTATCATCTTTAAATTTTCTATCACCATGTAGTTCAATAAAGTTGTCATTAGTTAGATTTTTAATATAATCTAAAGTATACGGTCTGTTTGGGTGTCTTGATAATTGAACGATTTGCCAAGGTGATAAGTTTTTATAAATCTCTTTTTTCTTTAATTTGATTTTTAATTCAATTTCTTTTTTTAAATCTTTAACATTTGAATCAGTGTTTTCACCAATTTCTTTTGTTTTTTCTAATTGTTCCACCAACTCTTTAATCGGTAATTCAAAATCTAAGTATTCCATATTATTTTAAATATATATCATACAAATATATATTTTACTTAAAAATATTAATAAATTAATCATCCATTTATTTATTTATAGTTATGAATATGATTTGTTTTCCAAATGCGAAAATTAATTTAGGGTTAAGAGTTCTCTCTAAACGACTAGATGGCTTTCATAATTTGTCTTCTTATTTTGTCCCTATTGCATTGCAAGATGTTTTAGAAGTTAAAGTTACATCTAGTACATTGAGTAAGAGGTCAATCTCGTATTCAGGTATAACATTTCCTAATCAGGAAAATGATTTGATTCTGAAGGCTTATGATTTATTAGACAAGGATTTTCATTTACCGTCTGTGAATATCCATTTGCATAAAAATATTCCTTTCGGTGCTGGATTGGGCGGTGGTTCTTCAAATGCTACTTTTATGTTGATGTTGTTAAATGAGTTGTGTGATTTAAAATTAAATAGAGATCAGCTATTGAAATATACTGTTTTGTTAGGTAGCGATTGTTCTTTTTTTTTATTTAATCAATTTAGTCTTGTTTCAGGTTTAGGTGAAGTAATTAAAGCTGTTGATTTCTCTATTAATGATTATTATGTTGTTATTGTAAAACCAGATTTTAATTGTTCGACGAAAGAAGTATTTTCACACTATAAATTGACTAAAAATAGATCGGCATATTTATCTTTTCATGATAATGAAGACCATTGGAAGCAAGAATTTATGAATGATTTGGAGTCTGTAGCTTTTTCTTTGCATCCAGAATTACAACAAGTGAAAGACTATATATATTCTTTAGGTGCAATACATTCAGGCATGACTGGTTCAGGTTCGTCTTTGTATGGATTGTTTAAGTCTTCTCCAAAGATTGAAAACTGTCCATTTTGGTTTTGGCAGGGTAGAGTCTTGCAGAAACATCCGTTTAAGTTAATTTCTTAAATGAGAATACACAGACCAATAAACATAGTATATTTGGCGACCATACTGTAAGAAATGCTGGAATATTACTATTAATGGTTAATGTGATTGCAAATTTCATTAAGAAAATATAAAGAAAGCAAATGGCAAGTCCAGCAGTTAATTTATATCCTAAACCTCCTCTATTTTTTTTATTTGCAATTAAAAATCCTAATAGTGTGAAAATAAAAATTGAAAATGAATATGAAAATCTTTCATTTTGTTCAATTTGATAGATTGGTAAAAATTCATTGCCTCGTTTTTTTTCTATTTTGATAAAATTCTTCAGCTCAGAAAAATTCATGGATTTTATTGACCTTGTTTGATAAAATAATTCTTCTGGAGATGTGTGCAGATTAATTAGCTTCTCATCTCTTTTAATTGTGATAATTTCAGTTTTTCCTATTTTTTTTTCTATATAGTTTTGTATTTTCCACTTTTCAGTCTTCTTGTCCCATATTATAATAGAGCCAGAAATTTTATTTATTAATTTATTATTAGAGTATTTTTGAATATCTATATTATAACCTCTTTTATTTTTTACATCATAATTTTTAATAAAAATAAAAGTATCATCATCAATTTGCTTATGTAGTTTCTTTTCTCTTAATACATCTTTGTTTTTAATATACTTGTTTTCAAAACTTAGTCGAGCTTCATTTTTTGTTGGCAAAAACCCATTTTGAAAATATATATTTGGCAAAAAAATAAATAATGCGCTAATTAAATATGGTGTTAGGATTCTATACGGACTAACTCTATTATTATACAGGGCAATTATTTCATTGTTGTCGCTCATTCTAGATGTGAAAAATATAACAGACACAAATGTTATAAGCCCACTAAACACTACTCCATAGTGTATGATGAAGTTAATATAATAATCTTTTATAATTAGATTTGTAGGGGCTTGGTGGTCTATGAAGTTGTCAATTTTTTCGGAGAAATCAAATACTACTGCGATCGCTAGAATCAAGGATATAGTTAAGCCAAATGTAAATAAGAACTTTTTTATTATATAGTAATCAAACTTTTTCATTTACAGTCTTTTGTCAAGTGTTTTTGTCAACTTGTTTTTCCAATCATAAAATGTTCCGTTTTTAATCTTTTCTCTAGCAACTTTCATTAAATTAACATAAAATGCCAGATTATGCCGGCTTGCAATTTGTTTGCCTAATATTTCGTTTGACATCATTAAATGTCTTAAATATGCTTTGCTGTATTCCATGTCTACCTTAGATGTGCCATCTATGTCTATTGGAGAAAAATCTTTTTCCCATTTTTTGTTTTTTATATTAATCGTTCCTTCCATAGTGTATAACAGTCCATTTCTTGCATTTCTTGTAGGCATTACACAATCAAACATATCAATACCAAGAGAGATGTTTTCTAATAAATTGGTTGGTGTTCCTACACCCATTAAATAACGTGGTTTTTCTACTGGAAGTATGTCTGTAACTATGTCTGTCATTTCATACATTTCATCATGTGGTTCTCCAACAGATAGGCCGCCTATTGCATTAGCAGGAAAGTCATGAGAAGCAATTTCTTGCGCAGATATTTTTCTTAAATCTTTATATGTGCCACCTTGGACTATAGGCAGTAGTGTTTGTTTATAGTCATATTTGTGATCTGTTTCTTCAAACCTTGCTTTACATCTCTTTAACCACCTATGAGTTAACTCCATAGATTTTTTTACATAATTATATTCACAAGGATATGGTGTGCATTCATCAAATGCCATAATAATGTCTGCACCTATAGTTCGCTGTATATCTATGACATTTTCTGGTGTAAAAAAATGAGTACTACCATCTATATGTGATTGAAACTTTACACCTTCCTCTTTGATTTTTCTATTGTCTGAAAGAGAATAAACTTGATATCCTCCACTATCTGTTAAAATTGGCTGATGGTAGTTTATGAAATTATGTATGCCTCCGGCTTCTTGTATTACATCTAATGTAGGGCGTAAATATAAATGATATGTGTTCCCTAATATAATTTCTGCTTTAATATCATTTATGATTTCAGATTGATGTACTCCTCTTACTGTTCCAAGTGTTCCAACTGGCATAAATATTGGCGTATTGATAGTGCCTCTTTCTAATTCTATTTTTCCTATTCGAGCTTTTGATTTTGAATCTTTAGCTAATATTTTAAATTTCATACACTTGCTTTTTATAAATATAGCAGAAATTCAGTATTATTGACAATAATAATAAGTTAATGGAAAATATAGTATATAAGTATTTTGATGTGTCCTCATCTCAAAAATCTAAAATTGATTTAATGCTTAATGTTTATAGTTTTTGGAATGATAAGATTAATTTGATTTCAAGAAAAGATTTTAGTTATTTCTATGAAAGGCATGTTTTACATTCTTTATCTATTGCTAAAGTATTTGATTTTGTTGATGACACAAAAATCATGGACCTTGGAACAGGTGGTGGTTTTCCTGGTGTCCCTTTAGCTATTATGTTTCCAAATGTTGATTTTCTACTTGTTGATTCAATTAATAAGAAAACAAAAGCGTTAAAAGAAATTGTGAAAGAATTGAATTTACATAATGCGTCTGTTGTCAATCAAAGAGCAGAACATGTAGATGGTTCTTTTGATTTTGTTGTCTGTAGGGCTGTAGCTAAACTTAATCAGTTAAAATCATTTACAAAGGGTAAGATTTTAAATAAACATAATCATTCATTTAAAAACGGATTAATTTGTTTGAAGGGGGGTAATTTAGCTACAGAAATAAACCAACATCAGAATAATCTTGAAGTATTTTCAATTGGTGATTTTTTTGAAGAAGATTTCTTTAAAGAAAAGAAGATTATCTATTTACATAAATAATCTTCTTTCTATTTTTTACTCTATGATTAAAGCTTTTCTCAAGACGCTACGGTCTGATGTTAGTTGAATCGTATAGTATCCAGCAGCAAAATCATTATGGATAATATGCTTAGATTCCATTGTTGTATAACTATAAATAATTTGTCCTGATAAGTTAACCACTTGAATTGTGAATTCTTTATTGTCAGGGTTTGTGAATTTCACAGTTGTATGATCTTTGAATGGGTTTGGATAGATATTCCATTCAAATTCACCGTCTTCATTTAAACCAATGCCATCACAAGCATCACCAATACCATCATTATTCATGTCTTCTTGATTCGGGTTAAATACTAAAGGACAATTGTCTAATTCGTTACATATGTCATCACCATCATTGTCATTAATGCAATCACCGTAGCAGTCGTAATACTCTTCTGGATACTCACAGTCTCCCTCTTCAGTTGCAGCTGAATTATAATTACATGCGGTATTATCCATACATCCTATTATTTCATCCCAATCACAAACACCATCATTATCTTCATCTAAACAATTACCATCACAATCATAGAAATCAGATGGATAGGTGTTGCAATCATCCATGTAGCAATAATAACAGCTTCCATCAAATGCTGTTGCATTTGGGTCGTAATTACAAGCTATTGTAATAGTACATCCAAATAATACACATGATCCATCATCTAAAATTGCATTTGGATTATAATTTGATGCATCTGGATCAGTACATCCAATTTCACAGTCCATATCAGTATTATAAGCATATGCAGCTATTCCATCATATCCTGTTTGCAGACTAAATGATTCTTCACCAATATCTAGAGTTGTTTGGTACCATCCACCACCCCACATAGATGTCATAGTAATTATGTAACATCCATCTTCAAAACAATAATTGCCGCAATAACTACCAACTTCTTGTCCACTCGCGTTATATTCTAAAATTGTTTCTCCTTCCATATTAGCAATCTGCCAACCTAAACTAGAATCAGTAGTGTTAAATGATATGGCTGGACAATCATTTTCATAAACACAAGAACAATCGTCAACAAATGCCTCTTCATCATAATTAGTGGCTTCGGAATCTGTACATCCAACTATTACACAGTCACAATTGTAGCCCATGTTTTCCATTTCTTCAATTGTATAATATCCTAGTTCTAAATAATAGGCACAATAATAATTAGATATTGAAATGTCAAATCCTAAATCTTCATATGATTGATATGATAATAGATATTCACATCCATACTCACAAGAACCGTCTTCATAATTGGCATCTGGATTATAATTATCAGCGAATTCATTTGTACATCCCTCTGTTATACAATCTTCATCATTATAGCCAAAAGCTGCTAATGATGAATAGCCTGTTGAGAATGTGTATTCATACTCTCCAATATTTAGAGTTGTTCCGTACCATCCGCCTCCCCACATAGAGTTCATTGTTATTGTGTAGCATCCATCTTCAAAACAATAATTCGCACAGTAGCCTCCTATTTCTTGTCCACTACTATTGTATTCTACAACCATGTCTCCATCACTATTTTGGATTTGCCACCCTAAGCTTGAATCAGTAGTGTTAAATGATATAGCCGGGCAATCATTGTCATAAATACAAGAACAATCATCAACAAATGCTGTTGGGTCATAATTAGTAGCTGTTTCATCGGTACAGCCCACTATTACACAGTCACAATTATATCCATAACTTTCTGCTTGCTCAATGGTGTAGGTTCCATTTGAAACATAATAGTTACAATAATAATTTGATATTGAATTGTCATAATTTAAATCAACATATGAATCATATGTTAGTAGGTATGTACAGTCTAATTCACACGATCCATCATCCGTATTTGCATCTGGATTGTAATTTTCAGCATATGGTTCAGTGCAACCCGCTATAGGCTCAGTACAAATTAATTCTGCAGACCATCCATATCCATTGTTTGAATCAACACTTCCATCAGATGACCACTGTATTTCTAATATTTCGTCTCCTACTACTATTCCGGTAATATTTCCTTGGTAAAGCTCTCCATTTACTATAATTTGGTCATAATTAGTTTCTGTAGTTCCATTAAAATTAATTGCAATGATTAATCCTGGTGGCGCATAGTATGTTTCTGAAAAATACTCATTGTTTCCATAGTTCATAAAATTTAATTCAACTCCACAGTCTTCACATTCCGGATCACCATCATAAACACAAGAATTATTATCTATAGTAGCTGAAGGCATATAGTTACATGCTTCTATATCAGTACATCCTTCAATGTCTCCTCCACAGTCATCGACAGTTATTGTTGCAGACCAATTATTAGGCCCTTCACACTCAATATATTGACAATCATTTAAAAACAATTCACATCCAATACAATAAAACTCTCCATCTTCAAAACAGCCTTCCTCGCTTGTATTACACTCTCCTTCAGTATATTCAAATATGTTATTACATGCTGCTTCTGCCGAATTACTATATGTTACACCATCACAGCCACAAACCGGATCCCATAAAGCCATATAGGCACAATCTGGGTCTAATACTGCTACACATTCGGTTGTATTACAATCCCATTCTAACATGGTTATTTCATTAGTCGCATCGTTAATCCATGCTGTAACACCTGCTGCTTGAGCTAAACAAGAGTTAGAGTAGATGATGCCATCACAACCTGTGACAGGGTCATCAATCATTGGGCACATCGTAAAAGGGTCAATCCAATCTGGATTAATGCATGGGCAATCATCTGCCATTTCTTCATCTTCATCACAAATTCCGTTATTGTTTACATCATTTATGCACTCACAATAGCAGGTTTCAATTAGCGTGCATGATGCTTCATCAACTACAGTATAAGAGACAGTGTATGTATTAGGATCAAAAAACGAACACTCACAATCTTCAATTATAGTCATTATCTCTTCACAATCATCTTCACAAATTCCATCTTCATCTATATCAGAGATACATCCGCCTGAAAGTTCATCACAATAACTATTATCTGCAATCACATATGTGCTGTTTCCCTGATATCCACATACATCTTCCCATAACCATACACCCGTATATTCATTTGTCCAGCTACAACCTGCTGCAATACAACTAGATTGGTCATTTAATTCAAGACAAGATCCTGTAATGATGTCTTCTATCCAAGTTCCTATACATTCATCAACATCGTCGCAAACACCGTCATTATCAAGATCTATTTCGCATCCACACCACATCTCAGTGCAAGACAATATGCCGTTTTCACAAAAACAATCATTACACCAATCATTTCCTAATCCAGGCCCAGACCAGCCATTTTCTACTGTAGATCCGTCTGATAGTGTGCAACTTACACCATTTCCATTTGATGGATTTGCTCCTTCAGATATCCATAAATTGATTAAGTCAATTTCTTCAGAAGTTAAACCGTCACCACTCCAACTCGGTGGCATATAGGCAGCATTTATATAGTCTGCAAGTAATCCTGTGGATATTATTCCTCCAGCTGTATATCCTCCTTCAACTAACTCGTCATAACTAGTTAAATCTAATCCTCCTGTATATGCAGCAGCACCAATATGACAACTTGTGCAAGTTGCATCAAAAATAGGTTGAATTTGTGTGTCATAATCAACTTGACTGAAACTCAAGTTGAATAAAAAAAGTAAAAAAAGAATGGAAAGTTTTTTCATAGCACGAAATATTTGAACTCAAAAATAGAGTTTTGAAATTAGTTAATCTTCTTTATTGTTGCTCAATAATGATATATTAAAGTTACAACTTATTCTTTGAATTGTAAAGTTGCGAGTTTTTGATATGTGCCAGATGTTTGAATTAATTGTTCATGAGTTCCATTTTGGGTAAGCATCCCTTCTTCAATAACAAATATTTTATCAGCATTTTTAATAGTTGACAATCTATGTGAAATAATTATAGATGTTCTGCTTTTTAATAATAAGTCGATAGACTCTTGAATTAATTTTTCAGATTTTGAATCTAAAGAAGATGTAGCTTCGTCAAAAATTAGAATTTTTGGATTTTTCAGTATTGCTCTCGCAATGGCAATCCTTTGTCGTTGTCCTCCAGAAATTTCCACTCCTCTTTCTCCGACAATGGTTTCATAACCATCATCAAATTGCATGATAAAATCATGTGCATTAGCTTTTTTAGCAGCTTCTATCACATCTTGTTCAGATGCGCCTTTATTTGCATATAATAGATTCTCTTTTATTGTTGTGGCAAACAGGACAATATCCTGAGGTACTATCCCTATTTGCTTTCTTAATTCATGTAATTCAAAGTCTTCAATTTTTTGCTTGTCAAAAGTGATTGAGCCATTATCAATATTATAAAGTCGTAATAATAATTTTGTGATTGTTGTTTTTCCTGAGCCACTTAGTCCCACAATTGCTATTTGCTCTCCCTCATTAATTTCAAATGATAAGTTGTTAATTACTTTTGTGTTTTTTCTAGACGGATATGAAAAATAAACTTGATTAAAATAGATATTCCCAGTAATAGTTTTTTCTGTACTTATTTCAGATATTTCTTCTGGGCTTTCATTTTGTAATTTTAGCAATTCATCTGTAGCTCCAATTGCTTTTTGTATTGACGCATATAATTCTGCAATTCCTCCTACACTTGCAGCAATAAAAACAGAGTATAATACAAAAGAAAATAATTGACCAATACTCATGTTTCCTTCTTGTATTAATATAGTTCCATACCATATGACAGCTACAATAGATCCAAAAATCCCAAAAATAATAAATGAAGCAAATATTGCTCGTAATTTGCCTAATTTAATAGACATCTCAGCTATTTCTTCGGTTTTCGCACTATATCTTTTTATTTCAAAGAATTCACTAGTGAAAGATTTAATAGTTGAAATAGCTTGCAGTGTTTCTTCTACAATAGTATTAGATTCAGCCACAATATTCTGTATATCTTTTGCATATTTTCTTAGTTTTTTACCAAAAACGACCGCTATGATGACGATTACAGGGAGAGTACATAACATAAATAATGTTAATTTGAATGATGTAATAGATAAAAGAGCGATGCCACCTATAATGATAATAATTTGACGTAAAAATTCTGCTAAATCAGTAGTAAAGGTGTTTTTTAATATTTCAATATCAGATGCTATTCTACTGCATAATTCTCCAATTCTTCTATTAGAAAAAAATTCTACTGGCAATTTAATTAAATTACTAAATGAGTCAGATCTTAATTTGGCCATTGCTTTAGCAGTCACATTAACAAAAAGAACAATTCTGAAGTAGGAGAAAATAGCTTGTGCACCAAATAGTACTAAAAGTAATACGGCAATTTTATTAATACTTGAAATATCTTGATTAGCTTGGTCCACTAATTCCCCAACAAGCCAAGGAAATAATAAGGAGGCAATACTAGATAAAAGTAAAAAAAATAAACCAGTTAGGAATGTAAATTTATATGGTTTTATATATCCAAATAATTTATAAATAGGGCTATGAGATTTCAAAATATCTAATTTTATTTAATTACAGTTTTTATTTTGACTGTTAAATTAAAAAATAAT
>PAMG01000045.1 GCA_002707245.1 Flavobacteriales bacterium | reverse complement strand
GAAAAAGTATTAAAAAACAGTGATTTAGCTGTTACTAAAAATAGGAGAAAAGTATTAAAAGTTTTTTTAAAAGTAGGAAAGCCGTTAGATTTAAAAACGATTAAATCATCTATTGCAAATATAGATCGTGTTACTTTGTTTAGAATTCTGTCTGCTTTTGAAGATTGTCAAATAATTCATGCTATTCATCTTGATAGTGGTGATAGGTTATATGCACTATGTAATCAAGAATGTTCTTCTGGCGAAAAAAATCACACACACAATCATATCCATTTTCAATGTGAAGATTGTTCTGATGTGATATGTTTACCAGTAGACACGTTTCCTGTTGTAAATATTCCAAACTACATAGTTAATCAATTAAATATCAATGCTTCTGGTGTGTGTGCTAACTGTAATTTATAATGATGTTAAGGGTTTTAGTTTGTGTTTTATTTTTAAGTAATGTTGGTATTATTTTTTCACAAGTACAAGGATTTGTGGTTGATGTTGACAATGCACCGCTTTCGGATGTCGAGGTTTTTTTTGTGGATCAGAATTTAGTGATGAAAACAAATGAAAAGGGGCTGTTCACAATTGATAATAATTTACCTGAAAATAGTTATTTAGAGTTATATAAGTTTGGCTACAATTCTAGTGTAGCGCAGTATAGGTCTGGTCAAGATTTAATTGTTGTTTTACAAAAAATGCATGTTGAACTTGATGAAATTGGCATACAAGAAAATGTGAGTTTTTTAGGTAGCTATAAGCATCTTAATATAGAGAAAAAATCTTTAAATAATAATTTTATTGCTTCTACTTCATTAGTTGAAAATTTGAATGAATTATCTGGTGTAAATTCAATAGGTTCAGGCTTAGGAATCCAAAAGGTTGTTGTGAGAGGGTTGTCAGGGCTGAGGGTTGCAACCTATTTAAATGGTATGAGAATAGCTAATCAAGAATGGGCTAATGATCACAGTATTGGTTTTACTGATTTAGGTTTAGGGCGAATTGAGTTAATTAAAGGAGCTTCGTCATTAAAATTTGGAGGTGATGCTGTCGGAGGTGTACTCTATTTTCAAGACGAACCTTTTACAAAAGTTAATAGACCCACTGGTTTTTTGGCTTCCAAATTTGACAATAGTCATTTTTTATTTAGTAATCAATTTGGGTTTAAATTATCTAAGCAGAATCTCTACTTTAACCTTTATGGTGAACACACTGCTGCATCAGACTATAGGTTGCCTGATAAAAATTATCTTTTTAATTCAAGATTTCAAAATCAAGCATTAAAATTTTCTTTTGCTAGATTAGGCGAAAAATTACAATTTATCGCGAGATATCAATATAATAATGATGAGGTTGGTATTCCTGCTCATGATTGTGATGGACTCAATTTAATTACAATTGAGGAGATAACTTCAAGTTCTTTAGATTTAAGTGAAGATTATGAAATGACTAGACCTACTCAGTATATAGTTAACCATTTATTTAATTTTGAAACAAAATATTTTACTAGTAAGATTAAGTATAGTTTTTTTGCAGGTTATTTCATTAATAACTTACAGGAATTTGAAAAATGGACTATTCCTGCTTTTGACATGGATCTTTCTACTACAAATTTAAGATTAAACTTAGACTTTGAAGTCGGTGAGTTAAGTGTTAATACTGGAGTTCAATACAATAGACAAGAAAATTTAAATAATATAAAATCTAGATTGATTCCGGACAGCTATTCTAATGATATGGGTGTTTATACAACTATAGACTTTGAAAAAAATAATTTCGGCTTCAATACTGGTGTGAGATTAGATTATAAAGAGATTGTTTGTAATGACTACAATTATAATGAATTGTTCAATGCTTTTAATTCATCAGTTGGTGTTTTTTATAAAAAAAATGACCATTTAACTAGATTAACCTATTCAGGTTCTTACAGGGCTCCCCATTTATCTGAATTGTTTTCTAATGGATTACATCACGGTACCAATAGATATGAGGTTTGTGATTCTAATTTAGATATTGAACATAGTCATCAATTTGATTTTAAATATCAGTGGAATGATGAGCATTTTGGTTTTGTTGTAAATCCATTTATCCAACTAATTACAGACTTTATTGCAATTAATCCAATAGATTCTTTTTATCTAGATAGATATAGAATATATAATTATGTTCAATATGATGAGGTTCATATATCTGGTGTTGAATTAAATGTACATTACCATCCTCATTTTTTACATAATTTACATATTGAACAATCTTATTCATTTATTAATACTTTGAATAAGGCTAATGATTCAAATTTATTTTTTACTCCTGCTAATAAGATTAAATCTAAATTAAATTTTGATTTAGATATTTATAATTTACCATTTGGTTTGAAAAAAGTAAGTCTTTATCACCTGTATGCTTTTGCTCAAAATAATATAGTTTCTTTTGAGTCTGCTTCAGATTCATATAGTATTTTGAATGCAGAGTTGTTGTTTAACCCCCTGATTAATTTAAGCTTAGTTGTTGGGGTTAAGAATATATTTAATAAAGAATATATTCCCCATTTATCTCGTATAAAAGAAGTGGCAGGAGGAGTGCCTGAGCCTGGAAGATCGTTTCATGTTAGTTTAAAATATGATTTTTAAAAATTTTAACACACATTCTGATGAGCTTTTTAAAAGCGAAACAAGTCAATCTTGTCAATGTGTAATTTAATTTTTATTATTATGAAAAATCATTTTTTATTTTTATTAGGGTTGTCGTTTTTCATGTTTGTTTCTTGTGAAAAAGATGATGATCATCATGATGAATGTCATGAGTGTCATCTTGAAATTATGATGACCAATGGTACTATTGATCATTCTACAGATATAGGTGAATTTTGTGGTGACGACCTTCATGATGTAGAGGAAAATGGCTGGACTGTGAATACAGCATTTGAATTTGATGGTGTGACTTATGAAGAGGGCCATCAGTTTACTGCAGATCAAGTTCATTGTGAAGAACATGCTGATCATGATGATCATGACCATGATTAATATCTTTTCTTAAAGGAATAAAGGATTCAGTTAATTCTGAGTCCTTTATTTTTTTTCTTTTTTTATATTTACACTATGATTAAATTAGTTGGTGTCTTTAAAAAATTCGATGCTCACACAGCATTAAACAATCTGTGTCTTTATGTTCAATCTGGTGAAATATATGGTCTTCTGGGTTCTAATGGTGCAGGTAAGTCAACAACTTTAAATTTAATTTTAGGCTTTTTAAAAGCTGATTCAGGTTCTATTGATATTGGTAATGGTTCTAATAATTCTTCACTGAAACAAGATATGATTGGCTATATACCAGAAAATGTAAATCTTTATCCTTATTTAAGTGGTGTTGAAAATTTAGATTATTTCTGTAAGCTTTCAGGTTTCCAATATAATAAAGTTGAGTTGTCAGATTTTTTGAATGAATGTGGTTTGCAGACAGATGCACATCATAAATTAATTTCAACTTATTCTAAGGGTATGAGGCAGAAAGTGGGTATTGCAATTGCTTATGCTAAAAAAGCAAAGGTTTATCTTTTAGATGAGCCTGCAAGTGGACTGGATCCTTTGTCTAGTAATGAGTTGTCTGAATTACTTAAAAAACTTGCTAAAAATGGTGCAGCTATTTTAATGGCTTCGCATGACATTTTTAGAGTGAGAGAGACGTGTGATAAAATAGGTATTTTAAAAAATGGCAATTTGGTGAAAGAAATGAATGCATCTCAGGTGAGCTCTGAGGAGCTTGAAGGGATTTATCTTAATTTCATGAAAAATTAATTTTTTTATATGAAAAATATTGTGATTAATGAATGGAAGGGGTTGTTTCGTAATCGTTTATTTTTGGTTCTCGTTTGCATATTTACAATAGCTTTATTGCTAACTACTTATCTGGGAATTCTTCAAAATAACACTCAAATATTAGCGCAAAAAGAAGCGCAAGAACATATAAGAGAGCAGTGGGATTCAATGGACCCTACTAATCCTCATCGTGCGGCACATTTTGGTAGTTATGCTTTTAAGCCAACAAACCTTTTAAATAGTCTTGATGAGGGTATTAATGCTGTGACTGGTAATGTTCTTAGATTAGAAGGGCATACACAAAATGATGTTATGTTTTCTGAGGCTTCTCAGTCGTTACTGATTTCAAAATTTGGAAAACTTAAACCGTCATTGTTATTTCAATTTATAATCCCTCTGTTTTTAATCTTTTTATCTTTTAATAGTTATATAGCAGAGCGTGAAAGTGGGAGACTTAAACTTTTATTGGTTCAGGGTGCAAGTTTAAAAAAAATAGTGTTTTCGAAAGTTTTTAGTATTTGGATAATAGGTTTGTTGCTGTTGATTTCAACTACTTTTGTTCAATTAATTTTTAATACATATGACCTAAGTTTTGATGCAATATTTAGATTGATCTTATTTGTGTGTTCTTATGGTTGTTATTATTTGACTTTAATTACTTTAACAGTGCTTCTTTCTTTGATTTTTAAAAATGCAACAGGTGCATTGTCATTATCAATTGTGATATGGGTGATGTGGACAGTTTTTTTGCCAAAAATTATTGGTAATACAGTGGAGAAAATTTCTCCTTTTCCAACAAGAGTTGAGTTTCAAAATGCTATGGATGTTGATAGATCTAAGGGTATTGATGGTCATAATCCATCTGGAGATAGAAAAAAAGAATTGGAAGAAAAAACATTAGCGAAGTATCAAGTCAATAGTGTTTCAGAATTGCCAGTTAATTTTTCTGGTATATTGATGCAGGCTGATGAGGAATATGGTAATGATGTTTGGGATAAGCATTTTGGCAGCTTATATAAGCAGCTTCAGATACAAAAAAGAAATTATCAGTTAAGTGGTTTTTTCAACCCCTTTGCTTCTGTACAAAGTTTAAGTATGGGAACAGCTGGAACAGATATGTTTCATCATTTAGATTTTCTTAAGCAAGCCGAAAATTACAGAAGATTTTTTATCAAAAAACTTAATGATGAGTATGCTTTTGGTGGTTCCAAAACAGGTGATAGAAGCTGGAAAGCTGATACCAAGTTTTTTCAATCAGTAAAAGACTTTTCTTACACGTTTCCTGTTTTTTTATCTTTTCTCTCTAAATATATTTTAGATATTTTATTTCTTTTTATATGGTCAGTGTGTTTGCTTTTTTGGCTTAAGTATTCATCTGAGAAAACAATTTTTTTATGAGAGAATTGCATGTATTTTCATATGAGTTTAAACATTTTTTGAAAACTCCAGCAAAGGTTATTACTTATTTGTTTTTTATGTTTGCTTGTGCTTACTCTATATATAATGGTTTTGATTTGCAAAACAAACAAAAACAGACTATTCAAAATATAGAAATAGAAAACAAGAATAAAGTTTTAAAAGTGTTAACCTGGTTTGAAGAGGGTAAAAGTGGTCCAGAAAGTAAATCTTGGGTTGACATTAGTAATCCGTATTGGTCTTTAAATTATATTCCAACTTATATGTTGAAGCATCCCTCTTCTTTGTTACCTCTTGGTGTTGGCCAAGCGGAACAATATGGCTATTATAAGGAGATTACTAATTGGAGTTCTACTTATGATAATGATATGGTTGAGGAACTTTCTAATCCAGAAAGATTAGTGAATGGCAATATTGATTTCTCTTTTCTTGTTATTTTTTTATTACCTGTTCTCCTGATTATTTTAACTTATAATATAAAAGGATTGGAGGATGATTTTAAGTTTGATAAACTAATTACTATTCAATTTGGTGCTATTAAAAAATGGATTTTTATACGTTTTTTATTTTATGTTTTTTTGTTAATTTTTACGGTTGTTTTTTTTATTATAACCGTGTCTGTTATTAATAATTCTTTAGTCACTGATTTTTCTCAAGTGAAATCTTTAATATTATTATCTTCATTGTATATCATTTTTTTTGCAACTATTTTTTATTTCATTGCAGTGTATAGTTGTGGTAGTAGTGCTATAGCTTTTAAAATGATTAGTGCTTGGTTGTTGTTGTGTGTGCTTATTCCGGGTTCTGTTCATCAATTTGCAAGTATGAAATATCCTGTTAATTACATGACGGATTATTTAGATGTAAACAGGAAAGAAGCATATGAGGTTTTTGAATTATCAACAGATTCACTTTATTATCGTTTAGTAGAGATCTATCCTGCTCTTAATGAAACTGTACATGGTCAAGAAGATGAAATAGATAATAGAATTATACGTAATACAGTGTGTGCTGTTATTAATGAAATGAATAAAAATGTGATTAAAGATATAGAGCAACAAAATGAAGCGAAAAATCAATTGATCTTCTCTAGTTATTGGGTTAATCCTGTTTCTTTTGTGCAAAACAAATGGAACTCCTACACGTTTACGGATTATTATTCATATAAAAGATATCGTTCTAATGTTCAGAAAATAATTGATAAAAAAATAGAATTGCTGAGCGTAGAGTGTTGGGGTAGAAGAAAGGTGAATAGGTCTATTTATCAACAATATTTACAAGAATTTAATTACGACATGTAGTTGTTCATCTGTTCGTGTTGTTTTACTGCCTCTGGATATAATATTTGTATATTTGATTCATGAAGTATTTTTTGTTTTTTTTATTTCCCACTTTATTATTATCACAAAATAATATATTAAGTGCAGAGCAAAACCTTTTTGCAATGTTTTATAATGTGGAGAATTTATTTGATACAATTAACAACCCATTTAAAAATGATGATGAGTTTACTCCTGATTCAAAAAAGCAGTGGAATTCAGAACGATATAGTCATAAAATAAACAAGTTAGAACAGGTTTTTATGTCGATTAATAATGGCTTGATGCCAAATATCATTGGTCTTTCTGAAGTAGAGAATAAAGTAGTTATTGAAGATCTTTTAAAGGCTCCATTTTTCAAGGATCATAATTATACAATCATTCATCAAGAAAGTCCTGATCAAAGGGGTATTGATTGTGCTGTTTTGTTTGATAGCCAGTTCGAATTATTGAAATATGATTTTATTGGAATAAATAATCCGGAGTCATCAAGACCTACTAGAGATATTGTATATGTTAAATTGAAATTTAAAACTGAAGTGTTTCATGTGTTTGTAAATCATTGGCCATCTAGATGGGGTGGCGCAGAGAAAACAAACCATAAAAGAGTATTTGCTGCAAAAGTGTTGAAAAAATACATTAATAGAAATTTGAAAGTAGATGATAATATAGTTATTATGGGTGACTTTAATGATTACCCATCTAATGAAAGTGTTAGAGATGTGTTGGTGGAAAATGATTTTGTTAATATGATGTCTTCGAATATGGTTAGAGGTTTAGGTTCTTATAATTATAAAGGTGAATGGAATTTTATAGATCATGTTATTGTTTCAAATAGTTTAAAAAATAGAGTTTTTTCATCTGGAGCTTTTTCTAAAGATTGGATGTTGTATATAAATGATCAAGGAGAAAAATATCCTAGTAGAACCTATGGAGGTAGTAATTGGTATGGTGGTTTCTCGGATCACCTTCCGGTCTATTGTCGAATACGTATATTACCTAATTAGGCCATGTCTTACATCTTTAGAAATATAATAATCTTTTTTATTTTCTTTCCTTTTATTGCTATTGGTCAATTATCTAATCTAAAGATGTTGCCTAATTCTAGTGGAGAATTGATACATCATACATTTTTCTCATTTTCTTATTCGGAGCATCATGAGCAAGCAGAATGGGTGTTTCATGAATTGAAAAAAGATAGAATGTTAGGTTTGGTTGAGAGGAGAAATGATTTTCGAAGAGATGATAAAATAAGTACAGGTTCAGCATCTTTAGAAGACTACAAGCGTTCCGGTTATGATAGAGGTCATTTAGTTCCTGCTGCAGATATGTCTTTTAATACAACTGCTATGTCTGAAAGTTTTTATATGAGCAATATGAGTCCACAAGCACCCTCTTTTAATAGAGGAGTGTGGAAAGTGTTAGAATCATTAGTTCGAAAATGGGGACAGCGCACTAATCTTTTTGTGATTTCTGGTCCTGTGTTGGATGACTGTATAGAGTTGATTGGATTAAACAAGGTGTGTGTGCCTAAGTATTACTATAAAATAATTTATGTGCCCTTAGAATCTAAAATGATAGCTTTTCTGTTGCCTAATGATAAAGGTGATTCAAAGAATTTAAGTAAGTATGTCTGTGATGTAGATAGTATAGAGAAAATAACCAGTATTGATTTTTTTCATCACTTGAATAATCAGTTAGAACATGAGTTGGAGTCAAATGTAAATAAAAGTAAATGGCAATGGTAAAAAAAAAGCGGACAATTGTCCGCTTTTTTAGATTTGTTTTTTAAGTGCAGTTGATTAAAAATGAAATGTCGCAGTTAATGCTGCATTCATGTTATCAACATCAAAACCAAAATATGATCCAGCTGTATCTCCCATCATATCTTCTGTTTCTGTTTGTAGGTTTCCGTTGTCATCCATTTCTACGTGTTCATGTGTCATAGATCCTCTTCCCATCATCATAAGATTAAAGCCCCATCCAAATTCAGCACCAATAGAAACCTTAGGTGCAGCAAAATATTCTACACCAACAAAAGCTCTTGCTCCTAGTGCAATGGCTAGTCCATCATTTGATGAAACTTCATACTCTCCTTCACCCCATTCTGATGTGTCAAATTCATAATTTGTTGATGTGTTTGTTCCATCGCCATCTTCATCTAATTCTCCAGAACCTAATCCAAGTAAGCCTTCGTATCCGTAAAAACCCTGTAGTCTATTATGTCCTCTTCTATATTCTTTTCCGTAACCTAACATCATACTCCACATGCTGTATTTGTCTGTCATTAGATGCACATCATCTTCATAAGAGTCAGTTGTTGGGTCATCCCCAAACGTTTTGTCAGATAAGCTTGCTGTTTCAATAGAAATTTTAACTCTAGTTGCATGATTTGCATCATGGAAATATTTACCAACGATAACATTGCTGAAGCCAGTAACATATCCTGGGTGTGTAGCATTATTGCCATTGTCATTCATGATGTCCATTGCATTTAAAGCCATGTTCATTAAAGGAACAGCATTCATTTGAATAGCCCAATCACCTTCTTCTGGAAGGATAGTATGACCATTTTTACTAGTCATTTGAGCAAAAGTTAATGTAGATATAAATATCATACATAAGAATAAAATTTGTTTTTTCATAAAATATTTTTTTTAATTTCCTGCAATGATACGTATTTTTTTTATATAAAAAGCTATTAGTCAGATTATTATTGTTTAATTATTAACAAAAATACTAACATATGTATTTCGATGTGTTTTTCATCTATATATAATAATTATTACATGAATAAATGTACATTTGAATCATGAAAAAAACTATAATTTTCTTCTTAATTCTGCTTTGTTTTTCATGCGTAGATCATTATAAAAAGTATGATGATAATTTGCTAGTTTTTAAAGAAATGATAGAAAATATGAATAATTATTTTCAAGATCCTAATCAGGATTTCAATCTTTCTAAATACTATGCAGATAGCTTTGTTTTTCATTCTTATCCTGCAGGTAATAAGAAGGGACAAGAAACTAAAAAAAGCGATTATTTAGATAATTTAAAAAACATGAAGTCAATGGGCTATATGTTAAATGTTGTTCATTCTATTTATCTACCAGGTATCAAAGAAAAAACATATGAGGTGGATGGTAGTGTGAGAGTTTATTATGGAGCTGTTTTGTCTGTTGACACGAATATGGTTGAGTTTTCAGGATATATGACTGTTAACTTTACTGGCCACCAGATTTCTGAAATTTGGGAATGGGCAGATTATGGGGGAGTGAACAATAAAATTAAAGAATTCAATATTAATGTAGAATGAGTGCTAAACTCTTTTCATTCTCCAATTGATTAGTGTTTATTTAGTTGTTTTTTAAAATTAAAACTCCAATTATGATTTTTGTTTTCTTGCTGCAATAAAGCTTTTTATAAATGTGAAAGTTGCAAACAATGATGAGACCATCATAATTATTATTCTTATTATGGCAGTTGTGTCAGTTCTTTCAATAGCTCCTTTTAGTGGCATGAACAAGGAAATTAATATTACAATAGTTAAAAGTACAACGATGTGAGATCGAATTTTACATTCTTTTTTTAATCCAGGATTGAGTAAGATTAATAATATTCCAAAAATTATTGGAATAAGTGATGTTGCTGATCCTGTTTGATGCATAATAAAAGGAAATGCACCCCAAAAACCTAATATGATTAATATTAAACTGTTTATCAAATTTGCTTTGTGTGGTTTCATAGTTTTTTTTTTTTTGTGAAATTAATGAATATTCTGAAAACTTTAAAATTAAATAATATATCTCATGTAATCTTTTTAGAACAATTGGTTTAATTGTATTTTTCTATTACAAATTAATTTTAAAAAATAATATTATGAAAAAATTTATTACTCTTTTAATTGTTCTGCTTGCCTTTTCCAGTATTCAGGCTCAATCTGGATATATAGGGGTTTCAGCAGGTTATGCTGTGCCTGGTGGTGATGCTATAGATGGTTTGGAGGATGGAATAGATCTCGGATTTATTCATCTTGGTTATCGATTTACTGAAAATTGGGGAATGGTAGCTAATTTAAATTCTTCTGGTCACCTGCTTGAAGGTAGTGATGTAATGGCCTATGGAATCGCTTATATTGGTATTGGTCCAATGTATACTCTACCAATTAATGATAGGATGAGTCTAGATATAAAACCACAGGCTGCTATGAGATTAACTGGAAAACCTTCGGGGTTTGGATATCAAGACGGAGTTAACTTAGATAATATCATATTTAGAGGAAATGGTTTGTTGTTAGGAACCTCTTTAGTTATGGGTGGTCAAAGAGGTTTTGCTTTTTCTCTAAATTTAGATTATCTATCTGGTACCTGGACAAAAGTGGAATATGATGGAGAAGAGTTTGATTGGAGTGAAATGGGGTCTAATAATCCAGATGACCTTACACAATTTAAGGTGGGGGTTGGAGTTAGATATAACTTCTAATGATGTAATTAAAAGATTAAGATTGCTATATAATAATTTATGGCAATCTTACTCTGAAGTTCTTGTGTCCAGCCATATACTCAGAATCCTTTTCATAATTTGGGTGATATTTTCCTGCTGGTAAATCTCTAAAAGTATGTGAATTACATGACTTTGCTAAGTCTACATATTTAGTTGCTGCAGTATTAATTGCTGAGGCAGCAAGATCGGCAAGTATACCAGCTAATCCGCCGATATTGGTATCTACGGAAGCATTATAAATAATATCTCCGGTTCTAGAAAATAAGACTTCATTTGTAGTCGTGGATTTTAATATATATTCAATTTTAACTGTGACCGTGGCTCCAATTGCTGATTTGTCCCATTTGTGAATTGTTGTAAACAGAGCAACATCTGCACCAAATACTTCTTTGAATTTACTTAAAGGTGCGTTGACAAATAATTCTGAATCATAAGCACTTTCTTGTTTTAAAATAGCCATTGATAAAAATGGTGGAATCACATAATAGCCAGAATTGACTATTGGTACATTTAATGTTGCGTGAAAATAATCTTTTGCTTCTACGTTAGTGCTTTTATTAATAGGAGGCATTAGTAAAACAGTTACAGGTTTTTCTGCATAAACACCTTCATATGCTGTTGCCTTAGTAAGCTTTGAGCTAGTCGAACAAGCTGATATTAAAAAAGTTAACGTGATTATACTCGTTTTGATTATATATTCTTTCATTCCTCTATCATTTTTAAAATATGTTCAATAAACACCTTTGATTCAGGATAAAGTGTCATTTCCTTGCTTAACATTTCTCTTGCTCTTTCAATTTCCCCCTGTTCTAATAATAAAAAAGCATAATCTGCATATATCCCGGGAGGTACAGCAGATCTAGTTCCTCTTTGGTTATTTATAACCTCATCATATCCATCAAATAATTTAGTTGTGGATGTTTCATCTGAGTTTTTTAAATAATTATGAGCAAGTGTAGAGTAGTTAGACCAAGTGTAAAGAGATGTTGGTGTAGCACATCCACTGAGTAATACTATGATTATGTTAATTATAAAAATATGTTTCATGGCAAAATAATCTGTTTAGTTTCCTGTGAAGAAATAAATATCTGCTTCTTAAAAAGAACTTTGTTATTATATGATACGGATACAATGTGTTTTCCAGTAGATATTGCATAAAGATTTCCTTTTGGCGCTTTTGTAGATTTTCTTACTTTATTTACTTCTGCTTTAAATGTAGTTTTTTTATCAATTGTTACGTTTACTCCTTCTTTGTAATCATTTGGGTTTCCAATAAACTCTAAAAAAGCTTCATTTTCTAGCCCTTTTGATAAAGTGTGTATACCTGACGCACAACCACCAATCAATAATAAACTAGCTAGACTAAAAATTAATATGTTTTTCATTGGGTTATTTATTTAATTTCTTTTATATAATAATTGCTTAATTCATTTTGGTTAATGTCTCCTTCTGTAAAAGATACTAGTGAGAATTCATTTTGTGGAGTCTCCCCGCCAGTGAAATTAATTTTGATTTTTCCAACATTTTCACCAGGTAGTTCTATCATCATGCCAGTTTGAGGGTTTTTAACTTTTTTCCCCTTTTGGACTACGCTATAAATCTGGCCAATTTCTAAACCTTGGCTTTTTCCTCCTGAAATAATGATTCCGTTTTCATCATATGAAAGAAAATAAGATTTCCAAGGTCTGTTCATGCAATTGTTAATAATATTTTCGACTAATTTAGAAATTGCAGCTGAAATTGCTTTATCTGCTAAAGTTGCATCATAGCCAGTTCTTTCACCTAAACCAAAACTAGTTGTGTTTGTTGTTTCTGCTTCACCTTTTGCTTCTTCAGAATAAATAATTTGTCCAGTTGAAACATCAACTAAACGAATACTGACACCGGCCTGTACTGTTTGAGTTTTACTTCTAGAAAATACATCTACATCTCCAACAGTTTTTCTTCCAAACTCAGTGATAGAACCAATAATTAAGTAGTCTGCCCCTATTTTTTGTAGTCCCTCACTTCCGGAAATGGCTAGTTCTTCTTCTATTTTTTCTAAATCTTGTCTTTCTAGTAAAATAAATTTATCACTCATAACAAGTTTAGTTGCTAAAATATCTCCAGCTTGTTTACTCATTGGATCATTTTCTTTCACATAAAAAACTCCCTTTGCATATTGAGTTTCATTGGAAAAACGACCAATAGCAACTTTTCGTTTTAAACTTTGTGTCTCAACTTCTTCAATAAATTCTTGTACTTGTGGTTCGATTTTTACAATTTTTTTACTTGTACTGCAACTAGATAGTATAGTGAGTGAAATTAATAGTATTGCTAATTGTTTCATGTTGTTAATAATTTTATAATCAGTATAATATGATATAAATATAGTTTTTATTATTGATATTTTTAAATTTGTTGGGTTAAATGATTAATGTTGTTTTTTATGTATAAAATAATCTTGCTATTCTTACTCCCTTGTTTTTTAATTTGTCAAGATGTTTTTGATTCTCAGGCAGTTTATAGTAGTCCAGATGGTCTTTTTGATGAATCTTTGATAAGAGATATTAGTCTTGATTTTTATGATTCTGATTATAATGAATTTTTGATTCAGTCCTGGTTTGATAATACTAAATTAAGAAGGGCAGCTAGTTTTGAAATGAATGGAGTGTATTTTGATAGTGTTGCTGTCAGATATAAAGGTAATTCAACCTTTTATGTTCCATGGTCAGTTAATAATCCAAAACTTCCTTTTAATATAGATTTTAATGAATATAATGGTGCACAAAGTGTTTTAGGCTATGAGAAAATTAAATTAGCTAATGCTCTGTTTGATCCAACTATGCGAAAAGAAATCACAGGATTCTCTGTTTACAGGCAGTATCTTCCTGCTTCACAAGCTAACTTTATGAATTTGCGAGTTAATGATGAGTTTCTTGGCTTATATGTAAATACCGAATCTGTTAATTTAGAGTTTATGGATAAGCATTTTAATGAAAATGATGGTGTTTTTTTTAAATGTGAACCTCAAGATCTTTTTGGCGTTGAAAACAACTCTTTAGTTGCTGCTTTGGACTATAGGGGAGCTGATAGTTTAGCTTATTATGAAAGTTATGAGTTGAAAAGTGAAAAAGGCTGGAAGGAACTGGTCGACATGATATATACACTAAATAATGATATAGATAACATAGAAAAGTATTTAAACGTTGATAGAGTTTTGTGGTATTTAGCTGTGAATACAGCAATATTAAATACTGACACTTATAGTTTGGTTAATATTAGAAATTATTATCTATATCAAACTAATAATGGTCAATTTCAAATTATACCTTGGGATGTAAGTGAGTCTTTTATTGGAGCTCTTTTTTGGTGGTGGGATGATCCTGTAAATTTATATGAGGCTAGTCCGTATTATGGTTTTGATCCTTACGAGGAGAGTAGGCCTTTGGTGTATAGTCTTTTGTCTGTAGATAGGTATAGACAAAATTATGATGCTCATTTAAGAACAATTATAAGTCAAGTTGTAAATACAAGCTTTATAGAGAACAGAGTGAATGAGCTTGGTGGTCTTGCTGCTGAAGTTGATGATTTTGATGAAAACACTTTTTTTGGAGATGGTTTTGAAACAAATGTTTCTGAAGATTATTGGTTTTTCAATGGAACATGGAATACGTTTGGTGGTATATTAAATACTTTAGAAGAAAGGTCAGATTATTTAAATAATCATCCATTAATGAATGTTTCTGTTCCTGATATTGAATATGTTTCTCAAAATATTGCTTCTCCAAATCCAGGTGATGAAGTTGTTGTGACAACAAAGATTACCAATGTTAATCAGGTTGAACTGATGCTTACAAGTCAGTCAGATCATTTTAATTTTGTCTCTTATCCAATGAATGACGATGGTGTGGATGGTGATCTTATAGCAGGTGATGATGTTTATTCGTTTATAATTCCTTTTTCATCAAGTGGTGATTATGTTCAGTATTATATAAGAGCTGGGAATAGTGAGGGAGTGTCTTTGTCTCCAGAAAAAGCAGAATTCGAGTTTTATGTATACACCGTTAATTATGAGATTTTAACTTCGGATATTGTAATTAATGAGATTATGGCTGTAAATGATAATGCGGTAGCTGATGAATTTGGAGAATTTGATGATTGGATAGAGCTATACAATAAGGGGAATGAGCCAGTTGACTTATCAAACTATCATTTGAGTGATGATATTACTAATTTAGGAAAGTATGTGTTTCCTTCGGTTACTCTTGCTCCAGATGAATACTTAATTATTTGGGCTGATGATGATGAGGAGGATCAAGGCGATTTTCATGCAACATTTAATCTTTCCTCTTCTGGAGAAGAACTATATTTATCAGACCCTAATTTTAACATAATTGATGGGTTTGTATTTGGTCAGCAGGAGGTGGATATGGCTTATGCAAGGGTTCCTAATGGTGTTGGGGATTTTATAATTCAAGGTTCAACGTTTTTTGCTAATAATGATCAGTCTACATCAGTATCAGATATGATGTTAAAAGAGAAGCGGCTTATTAAGATTACTGATTTAATTGGTCGAGAAGTTACTGGTGGTATTAGTGGGCATCCTCTTTTATATATTTATGATGATGGCTCGGTTGTTAAGAGTTATACCTTTTAAAAAAAAATAAAGATAATTTAGTTAAAAAGCTAAATAAAATTTCTTCAGATTGGGTTGATGTTTATCATGTTTTTCAAATAATCTCTCATTTTACCTCTTATAATTGGTTTTTGAGATTGAAAATGATTCCTTTTGTAAAAAAGAAGTTAATTAATCTGTTGTATGTTAGGGCTTAAATCCACTTATTAACATATGGCTGTTTGTAATATTTTTTTTCATTAAAATAGATTGTCTAATAATAGGTTATTATTGTAATCTGGTTTTTTTTCTGTGATTTGAATATTTTTTCCAATCCACCGGCACTTTGTTTTTATAAACACTTTTTTTGGATACAATTTTAAGTTTTGAATTTCTTAATTCTTAATATAGAATTCGACTCCCTTTAGTTAGGTTATTTGCTGTAATCTAATCACTATTTTATTGCATTTTTTGCATAGATGAAACATGAAATAGTCATGTTTTAAATTATTAATATTTTAAAAATTATCCTTATGAATGAATCAAATCAATCTACTTATCAAACTATTGATGTGAAAAACAACAATTATTTAACTCTTGCTCAAATTAAATTCTTACCACAAGATACATTTCATTATATCAGTCTGCATAATGCGATGTCTTTAGGTCATATAATAATAAAAGAAACATCTGAGTCAGGTAGTGTAAATAACATATTAGTTATTAATGAATCAGAAGATTCTGTTTTTATGATGGATGGAGATCTTTTAAAGGGAGCTAAGCAAAACAGAGTGCTAAATTCTTCTATATTATTGCCGCCTAATTCAAAATCAATTATACCTGTAAGTTGTGTAGAGCAGGGGCGCTGGAGCGATAGAACACGACATTTTTCACCATCAGATGAGATAGCAACTAAAAATATTAGAATGGGCAAGCATGATAATATATTTTCTAAATCCAATATAATGCCTTCGCACACTAAACATTTTGTTGATCAAGGTGAAGTATGGGATAATGTTAGTATGTGTGCTAGTATTTCTGGCACTACATCTTCAGCTCCAACAGGTTCTCATTCTGATATGTTTGCGGCTAAAAGACAAGATTTTCAGAGATATGTTAGGGATTTTGTTTTGAATCCTGACGCAAATGGATTAGCATATTTTATTGATGGTAAATTAATGGGATGTGAGATTTTTAATAGGAGATCAATTTATTGTGATTATTTTGATAAAATTCTTATTTCAATAGCTTTTGAAGTAGATTCTCTATTTTTAAGACTACGTCAATCTTCAAGGTGGGATTCTCTATTTTCAAATAGAAAGACTTTGTCTAATAGTGATGTTTCGGATGTCTTGTGTTCATCATTTTTTGATATTGACAATGGTGTTGCTGCTGTTGATAGTTGTAAAGGTGTGGCTCTTGGCAATGAATATAGATTAAGGGATAATAATAGTATGTTTTATTCACTTATGTTTGACAATCACACTATTCACAAGTCATTACTTGTCGCAAATTAATATAATATGGAACATATAGTTTGGTTTGGAGTTAATAAGAAAAAAAATGTTATGCATCTTCATTCTGTTGACGGGGTGCCAATAATTCATTTTTTAAGAGGGAGAAGATATCGAATATTAGTTTTAACAGTTTTAGACAAGGAAACTAATAATGAAAAATCACTTTTGAATGAAGGCGAAGAGAGTTCTTGGGTTGATAAAAATAATTCTACTGAATTATCTTACTTAATAGAAGATGTTGACAGTAATTATCCTGGTCTTTTTTGGGCTGAGATAGAGTTAGAAAATAATGGTTTTTTGAAATTTATGCATGGTCAACTTGTGGTAAAAATTTCTGATTTCGAAGCTTTAAAAAAAGCAACAGTTAAAGTGCTTGATTTTTATGGTTATTTCGCTTCTGAAAAGATATGGGAGTTTGCAGTTAATTGTAATAAGTCTCTTATGATTTCTTTTGTGTTAGCTATGGAGGATCATGAAATAACAGACGAGTTTGATAGAATGATTAATCATACAAATGATATTGAAGAAGAGCATGCATTGTTAGATGCTGAAATTAATCAAAATGATTCTGAATAAAATTTATTAAATTGGAGAGTTTATGTTAAGATAATATCTCTTTGTTTTAGTGTTTAGTCTCCATATTTTTCTTATATTATTATCATTAATAATTAATCTTTTTTAAAAATGAAAAGTGTTTTTTCTTTATGTTTTCTGTTATTTGTTTTTTTATCAGCATGTTCAAGTTCTGAAACAAATACCAATATGAATGCTTCTAATAATGTTAAAAAGTCTGTTGTTCAAACAGAAAGTATAAGTGGTGTATATAAGTATTCAGACTCTTCAGTAAAGTCGACTGTTACTGTTTCAAGTACTTCTTGGAGAGGCAAGTTAGTGATAGTTACAGGATTTGGAGATTCTTATGATAATTCAAATGCGTCCTATAGCAATGGAATGGTGAAAAATGGTAAGCTTTATGATTCCTCGGGATATGTTCAAATCGGTTCAGTTAATGGTCGTTCTTTGTCATTTAGTAGTGGTGCTTTAGCTGGAGTTTCTCATCGTAAATAATAAAGGATATGGATAAAAAAAATATTGGCATTGTCCTTATTGTACTAGGAGGTGTAGACTTGTTAATGTGGTTGTTTTCTGCTTCTGGTTACGGATGGCTGGAATATGTTGTTGGTGTTAATATTGTTTCTGAATATGCAGCAATTTTTATGATTATTGGTGGTTTTGCTTTATATAAAAAAGGTAAAGCACTAGATTCAGCTGAAGTTGATGAGGTGCTAGATTTAGATACTGATGAAAAAATAGTTTTTAAGCAGGTTAGTGCTGACACGATTGTAACAATAACAAATAAAAAAATTATATATAGAAATTTTGGTATAGATGAAAATGTTGTAAATAATCATGCAGATATTTTAACAGATGAAAAATCTATTATTTTATTTAATGACATTAAATCAGTGGTTGCCGTTAGAACAAAAGATACTGCTACGTCGAAACTAGGAGGGGTATTGAATTTGGAATTTGGTATACAAATTCAACTTAAAGATGGGATGAAATATAATCTTCCCACTGCTAAGTCTGAGTTACTGTGTGCACATATTTCAAAGTACCTATAACTTTTTTAAATTATTGTATAATGAAGTATAGATGTATTTTATCTGTTTTATTGTTTTCAACTTTTTTATTGGAGGCGCAAAATGTTTATCAAAAAATAAAATTATCTAAAGCAATTAATACAAGGCAAAATGAATACCATCCTGTTCCAAATAAAGACGGATCATTGTTGTATTTTGTGGGTATGGATAGAACTAGTCAGTTTGGAACAAAAATTGATTTTACAAAAACACGAAACTATGGAGGAGAAGATATTTGGGTGAGTGAAAGAATAAATGGCATATATACAGATGCAATACCATTGAAAGACTTAAATGACAATAATCATCAAGCTGTTACAGCTTTTTATAATAATTCTTTACTTGTTTATGGTATTTATGAAGAGGCTTATAAGGTTGATGCTAGTGGAACCGGAGCTGGCCTATATAATGGTGACATTTTTTTTTACCATCTTGACAATAAACAATTAGAGCATTTAGGACAACCTGTGAATGATATTTTTTTTGAATCAGATGCTTTTATTTCAGATGATGGCCAAGTTTTATTATTTGTGACAGATAAAGAGCCAATTGAAGGCGGGTATCATCAAAAAGCATGGGCATACAATGAATCTTTTTGGGGAAATACTGATATTTGGTTGAGTGAAAAAATAGATGATTATTGGTCTCAACCTATTAATCTAGGTGTTTCTATAAATACTGCATTTTCTGAAAGAACACCTTGTTTGAGTGAAGATAAACAAAGATTATATTTTTCTTCTAACGGTCATGGTGGGTATGGAGAGCATGATGTTTTTATGTCAAAGAGGTTAGATGATAATTCATGGACATCTTGGAGTACACCTATTAATATGGGTTCAGGGATTAATGGTGAATTTAATGATTGGGGCTTTAAATTATATGATAATGAGTTAAAAGCCGTGTTGGCTTCCGAGTCTAAATTACCATACAAAGTAAATAGTCAATTGAGTGGAAATGGAGGTGTTAGAGAACATAATTTAAGAAATGGCTATAGAGTAGAGGGAAAACAGTCTGGTTCATTTGATTATAATTGCAGAACTGATATTTATTATGTTGATATGGTAAATAGTAGTCCTGTTTTGGTTATTGAAGATATGTTGTTCGATTTTGATAAATATTCAATTAGGGCTGAAAATTATCATTTGATTGATAGACTGGTTGAAATTATAAAAGATAATAAACAGTATTCTAAAATTTCTATTATAGGTCACACTGATAATGTTGGAACTCAAAATTATAATCTTGAATTGTCAAAAAAAAGAGCTAAATCAATTTATAATATGTTATTAAAAAAAGGTGTTAACTCTGAAAACCTAAAATTTGATGGTAAGGGGGAATCATTTCCACTTTTTGATAATAATTGGGATAATAATAGGCATAAGAATAGGAGAGTTGAAATTATTTTTAATTAAATAAGTAGTCTCGGTAGTGATCAGATTCCAAATTGTTGATTAAAAGCTTTTAAATTGCTATATTCGCAACTTAATCAATTTTTTTTAACCCCCTGATGGCAAAGCTTTTGAGATTTTCTTTTATTATATTTTCTATTTTATTATATGCTGGATGTGGTGCGTTACAGGAAAAATCCAAAGATAAATATATAACTGATTATGAAATATTTGTAAAAGAAGTGCGTGTTTTGCATGAGAATTTTACAGATGAGGAATGGGAGGAGTGTTATTTGAAATATGAAGAATTTTCTGTTGCGAAAAAAAAGAAACATGCGAAATATTTTACAGAATCTGATATTAAAAAGATAGACTTATTAGAAGAAGAATATGCTAGTTATTTAATTGAGCAAGAGATTAATGATTTTATTGAGTCCTTAGGTAAGGGAATTAAAAAAGGCATCGAAGAGATTGGAGATTTTATTGATGAAACAGCTAAGGATTTTGAAGAATGGAGTAATGAAGAATCAGATCTTGATAGTATTAAATAAAATTTATGATGAGATTATTTTTAGTTTTTGTATGTTGTTTTTTTATGATTATTGGATTGTTTTCACAAGCACCATCAGCAACTCATTATTACATTCTGTGGGATGTTACTTACTCAATGACGGGATTTAAGAGTTATTCTTCTGATAAACCATTGAATTGTGATGATTGTGTAGAGAGAAATGGAGCTGGAAATGGTTGGTTTTCAGATAAAGAAGATATCTGGGACGCAACAAAAGAAAGTGTTTTAAATCAAATTGATGCTATTCCAACAAATGGACTTACAAGTGTCACCTTACGAGCATTTGAAGATTTAGTGTCATCTAATGAAAATTATACCGTTCAAAAATATATTGGTTTTACAGAAGAGAATAAAGAGTCTTTGAGAAACTGGATTTTGAATCACAAATTTGAGTTTCAAGGTAGAAACACAAATATTTGTGATGCTTTACAGGGTGCAGTAGATGAAATTCAAAATAATAGTTCAGCTAATTATAAATATAATGTTATGCTTTATACTGATGGTAAACAAAGTAGTGTTCCAATACGTGTCAAGGATGGAAATGGTAACGTTATAGCATATAATAATGATAATAAGAGGAATTGTGTTGGACAGGTGTTGAAGAATTTTTGTAAAAACTGTACGACTGATATAGATTCTGATATAGTATATTGGATGGATTTGAAAACGGAAATGAATCATAATATGTATTTGCCATGCGATTGTATTATACAGCCTAAATGCAGAGATAATAGTGGTACTATTACACCTGTTAAAAATGTAATTTTGACACTTGAAAATAGTATTATTCTTGCTTATGATGAGGTGGAAAGTAATAATCAAAAAATTAATATTCCAATTGTTGAAGATTTAGGTGGTAATTGGACGAGTCTAGTTCAAATGGTGAATGCAAATCAAATTAACTTGAATATGCAAACTAATAGTGAACTATTTCAATTGGAGGAAATTCGGGATGATGTAATAGTTGTGAGTTGTAATGCTACTATTACACCTGGACAAACAATTTCAGAGCGGATTCAGTTTAATTTTAGTGTCCCTAGTTCTGAAGAATGTTGGACATTTCAATTTAATAATAATCCTAAACTTACTGTAGCAAGAAGAATATTAAAGAAAATAATTATCGAACCTGCTGTAATTAAAGATAAGTAAGTATGAAGAAAAGTATTGCTATTATTATATCAATCACAATTGTTTTAGGAGCTGGTTTTCTAGTTGCTAGTAAGATTGTTAAAACTCAACAAGACAGTGGCTTTACCGTAGTTGAATTAAATGACATTAATAATACAGACAAATTTCTATGGTCTAAAGCATATATTGATACTAGTTGGTTTGATATACCCATTAAATTAGAAAACTCAAAGAAAAATGATCGATTTAGATTTTCTATTTATGAATATAATAATCAGGAAGCATCTTTAGCACAAGAGTCTACATTTATTGTGCAAGGTAATATTGTTGAAAACCCATTTACTTTGAAAGTGTCTGATATTGGAGATGGCATTGAGGTTGGAGTTGTTTCCGATAGAGGTGGAACATATAGATATAGTTTTCAAATCGAAGATTTATCTGCTACAAAATATGACGTAATTTCCTATGTTAATAGTAATGGAGAATTAACTGATAGTCATATGTTAGAATTGAAAGTGAATAATCAAAACTCATCTCTGAAGAATTTTCTTCTAATTTTTCTAACTATGCTTCTCGTATTTCTTGGTGTTTGGTTTGGATTTCTTAAAAAGAGAATATTTCCATCTTTTTCAGAAGGTGGACAATTTCGTTATCAGATTGGTGATACTAGTGGTTTTATAAATTTTGATAGTAATAGTCGAAGACTTATTATTGGATCTGGTTTAGATGTTAAGCAAAATGTATTTCAAAAACTATTTTGTGGTCCTATCCAGGAAGAATTATTAAACACAAAGCACTCAATAGAAATTCATCCTGAAATGGATTCAGAGTTGGGAGTTTGCGTATATTCTATTTTTTGTATTCCTCGTTCAAAAATGGTTGAAGGACGTGCTGGTAATATGAAAAATAAAAACAACTATAAAATAGAAACCTCACAAGAGGTTATAGAACTCAAATACATTAATTTGTCACATGTTTAATTATTAAAAAGAAAAAAAATGGCACAGAAAACATTATTAATTGGTTTAGGAGGAACAGGTAATTTGGCCCTTAAGTTTGCTAAAAAGCGGTATTATCAGATGGATCAAGATCCAAATAAGAGTAAAAATTTCAACACTTATGATATTGACGATATTAAATTTTTAGCTATTGATACTGATTTAAAGGATTTACAAAAGCCAACTATTGAAACTAATATTGAAGGTAGTATGGAGTATGCTTTAAATGGTAATGATTGTTATTATATTGATTGCCCAGATGCTAAAGATGTTGTGAAAGAAGATAGATATATTTCTAAAAATTGGATGCCAAAAACAACAGTTCGTTTATTAGACGATATATCTGATGGTGCAGGGCAAATACGGGCTTTTGGAAGATTTGGTTTAATGTATCATTTTGATTCAGTGAAACAACAAGTTAAAGATAGAATTAATGCACTAAATGCTTGGGATAAAGCTATGGGGAGTGATGGAGCAAATTCTAGTAATTCAATTAATATTGTTTTATGTTTTTCTATTAGTGGTGGAACTGGATCAGGTACTTTTATAGATATGGCATATTTAATTAGAGAAGCTATGTCAGAATTTAATAATGTAAAATTTGATTTAATGGCTTATTTGATTATGCCAGAGATCTTTGATCAATGTATTAAGTTTGATTCTCAAAAAATTAATATTTGGTCGAATGCATATGCTGCATTAAGAGAGTTAGAGTTTTTTATGGACCCAGATTTACGTAAACAATTTGAAGAGGAATATAGAGATGAATATGGTAATTCAAAAATGGTTTTAACTGATGGAGCTGATGGTAGTGGTCAATCATTGTCTGTAAATGTAGATGGTAAACCATTTGATTTTGTGAATATAATAAGTAATGAATCAATTGATCATACCGGTCAGACTTATTATTATGACAATAAATCTGATTTAATGGAGCTTCTTGGAAACACATTGGCATTTAAGTCGTCAGAGCACTATATTGCGACTAATAGCTCTTGGGATAATGTTAAAAAGGTATTGGCTAGTGCTGTTACAACTCGTAAGGGCACAAAAAAAATACCTAGATATATTAGTGTTGGTTATGCGGAAATGGTTTCTAAGTTAACACCATCTTTAAAGGATTTAGCTTCTTTTCAAATGATGGCTAATTTTATTTCTTGTTTAATTAGTTCTAATAATGAAAATTTAATATCAAAAGAGAATTTGACTCAAAAAATAAAAGATTGGGGTATTAATGAAAGATTAGAGAGTGACGATGTACTAGAATCTTTAATTCCTACAACTGTTAGTCAAGATTCGTATATGTCAAATAAAAAAGCTAAAGGTTGGGATTTTCAAACAGAAAACAATATGGTTAAAATGCATATTGATGATATGACAGCTAAGTTTACAAAAAGTATTGTGAAAGAGGCAGGTAAATTATTCGACTCAACAATTAAAGAGATAAGAAACTTCTTTTTAGACCCTAGTAATGGTGTTATTGTAAAGGGGGGAGTGGAAACTGCATTGACTGGTGTACAAAGATTGCGAGGTGTAGGGATTGCTAATGATAGTCCTTATTCAATAAGTGGATTTTTACATGAAATGTCTACTGAACTAAATCACCCATCAAATATGGGTTCTATAGCTTTTAAAGATACTAAACATACTGAAAGAAAGGATGTGGAAGTTCAGTTAGAGGCAGCTTGTAAAATGTCAGGTTCTTGGTTTAATAATACAAAAGAAAATAAAATAAGTGCATGTTTAACTGATCTTGCAACAGCAGTTGATAACGAGGTCGAAGCTATCAAGGGAGCAAAAGCAAGAGAAGCAGCTCAAGAGTTTTTTCAAAAAATAGATCAAAATCTTGCAAAGCTAGAGAATGAGTTAGATGCCTTTAAAAAACAACTTGATTCTTGCTTAAGTCATATAAATACTGAGCTTCGTCAATTATTTGATAAGCAGTCTGAGGCAGGAGTAAGGCCTTTTGAAATTAATTTAGCTAATGATTTAATCGAAATGAAATCATCAAAAGCGGAAGTTAAACTTGATGATTTTGCTGTTAATTACCTAACCTCACATAAAGGGCTTAAATCACGTAAGCATGAAGTGGAAAATGAAAGGGCTCAATCAGCAAGTGAAGAACGAACAAAAGAAGAAGTTTTAGCCCATTATCCTTCAGGAAAAGGTTCTACCGTAAAGGGGATTTATGATTTGATTAATTTAAAAATACCTGGAGTTGGCTCCGCTGATAACCTGAGTTTAGAGATGATTTTTCATGATTATGTGAATCAAACAGATTCTTTTGTCAAGATGCTTAATTATACTATAAAAGACATTCTGCTTGAAATTCAAGGTCAAGATAATAGGGAAGCAGTTGACAAAAAATACGATCAATTAAAGAAAAAAGCATATGCATTAACGACACTTAATGTGAAAAAAATGAAACAGAAAATAGGAGATTTGTGGTCTCCAACAATGACTTGGGCTGTGCCTGATTCAACTTCTGAATTATTTAAGCCTGTTGGAGTTGGTAAGAATGAATTAATGCAAACAGGAGATCCAAATTTTATGTGTGTTGCTTCTATGTATTTTCCTGCTAGAATCACAAATTATAGTTTAGATAAATACTTTGCAGAGTATAAAGATAAAACAGAAACAATTAGTGCAGATGTTGACATGCGAATTAGTGCACTTATGAATAGAATGAGACATCATTTAGTTGAAAATGCAGATTTAGGTGAAAGAGCTTTATTTACTTGGTGTTTCGGGTTTATTTTATATAAGGAAACAGAAGGTAAACAAGGTATTTTTAGAGATGTTTCATATAAGATTATTAGTCGAAAACATGGTGACCCTACAAATAACAATGAGCATGTTTTTCTTGACCCGGATACAGGAAAGAAAACTGCTTGGAGAACCCGTGCTTTTGAAGCTTTCAGAGGTAACACTACACTGGTTAATGAGCTAAATAAGTCAATAACAAAATATATAGGCGGCTTGTCTAGTGAAGCTAGAAGTGAGTTGTTGGAGAGTTTTGCTCTAGATAAAAATGGATTAAATAACAAATATGATAAAGAATATGCTAATTTAGGAAGATCTCGAGGAGGTACTGATCCTAGAGCAGAAGCTGATGCAGACTTGTTGAATAGTGAAATTAAATTTATGCATTCTATGACCTTAGATCAATATCTCACTTGGACATCGTCATAGCATTATATTATAAAAAGTATGAATCCTACAATTTTTTTAGGTTTAGGTGCTTTTGGAAAAGAAATTTCTCAACAACATTTTAAAACAATAAAAGTTGATGAAGAAAGGCACTTCTCTTTCTTTTCTATAGATAAGCATATTTCTTTTGGGTCTCGTGTGGGGGCTATTGATACATATGATGATGTTGTGTTTGATTTTTCGGATGATAAAACCCATCAAGAAAACTTGAGTATTTTCCTTAAATCAAAATCAATAGTAAAAAATTATTTATATACTGCTTTTTCAAGTTTAGGTGAATTAGATTATGATACTTCTGATAGTAATGAAATAAGTGTTCTTGTGTATTTTGGTTTATCAGAACCTTGTTCCTCGAGTATCATTCTTGAAGTACTAGAATTAATAAAATCACATCCTTCATATCATAATATTCGTTTTTATTTATTTGGTTTTAATTATGATTTATTTGTGCAGCCTCAACATGCAAAATTTAAGGATTATAAAAAAAGATCTTATGCATGTTTAACAGAGTTAGATGATAAAATAAACTCAGGTTTTAATAATGTAGCATCTTTTTCTATTTTTTCTAGTAAATTATCAGATTCAATTCATACAGTT
>PAMG01000044.1 GCA_002707245.1 Flavobacteriales bacterium | reverse complement strand
AAAGAAGTAATTTATTTAAATACTGGTGAACCCAAAGAGCAATATTTAACTAATATATGTTGGGGTCCAAAAGAAAAATATATTTATGTTGCTGTTTTAAATCGAGACCAAAATCATTTAAAACTGAATCAATATAGTGCAGTAGATGGATCTTTTGTAAAAACATTATTTGAAGAAACAAGTGATAAATATGTGCAACCCTTGCACCCTATGAAATTTATTTCTAACAATACCTTTTTGTGGAGAAGTGAAAAAGAGGGCTATGATAATTTTTATTTATATAATACAGAGGGAGAATTAATCAAAAAAGTTTTGAATCGAAAACATGTTGTGAAAGATTACTTTGGCTATAATAATGACAATATATATTTTTCTTCGTATTCTAATGATGGACTAGGGGTAGATTTATGGAATGTTTCAGTTAAGAAAAAATATAAAAAAAGAATAGTAGGTGATGGTAATTATCATTCATTTAAAGTAAGTCCAACAAAATCTTTTTTTATAGATGTGTTTTCAGATTTAAAGACCCCTTCAGTTACTAGAATTATAAACCATAAGGGCAATCAGGTCAGTCAGTTACTTGTAGCATCAAACCCGTTACAAGACTATAATATTGGTGATACAGATTTATTTCAAATTAAAACAGACGACAATATTTCATTAAATGCAAGGTTAATTAAGCCATATAATTTTGATAAAAGCAAAAAATATCCGGTTCTTATCTATGTGTATAATGGCCCAGGTGTGCAGTTAATCCGTAATAATTGGTTGGCATCATCTCCACTGTGGATGTATTATCTTGCTAATCAGGATTATATAGTATTTGCTTTAGATGGTAGAGGTTCTGAAAATCGAGGTCGTGATTTTGAACAAGTAATATTTCGTGAGCTTGGTAAAATAGAAATGATAGACCAAGTCAAGGGTTATGAGTATCTGATTAAACAAGAGTTTGTTGATGCTAATAAAATAGCTGTACACGGTTGGAGTTATGGTGGATTTATGACTACTAATTTACTATTAAATTATCCTAATTTTTTTACTTGTGGTGTTGCAGGTGGTCCTGTGACAAATTGGGAATACTATGAGATTATGTATACAGAAAGATATATGGACCATCCAGAAAATAATAAAGAAGGTTATAGTAATACCAATTTAATTAATAAAACACATTTGTTAGAGGATCCGCTTTTAATGATACATGGATTAGTTGATGATGTAGTTGTTCCACAACATTCTTTGGATTTTATTAAATCATCTGTTGAAAACAATATCCAGATGGATTATTTTATATATCCAGGACATGCTCATAACGTAAGAGGAAAAGATAGACTTCATTTAATTCAAAAAATAATTGATTATATTAGAGCAAATAATAATTAGTGAAACAGATTTCCTTTTTTCTTTTTTTTCTTTTTGTCTTTTCTTGTAATACTGATAATGAGCAAGATTATTTTGCTAATTCTAATTTTGATTGTAATTGGGATAATACCAATTTTAGTTTGTTCTCTCCGTCTAGTGATTGTGTGTTGGAAAATTTATCATTTGAATTAAATATCTTACCGATTATAAACGCTAAGTGTAATTCTTGTCACGGTAATGATGGAAATAATCATGGAGTAAATTTAACAACTTATGATAATTTATTGAATTATGATTTTTGTTTTCAAATTGATAATGACTTAATGCCTCCTCCGACCTTGCCAGTGCAATTTCAACTTACACAGTGTGAAAAACTAAAAATAAAAACTTGGATAGAAGATGGCTTGGCTGAATAAATTATTATTATGTTTTATTTTTTCTTTATGCTTGTTTGCTCAAGATGACTTAGAGTCTTTTTTAGATCCAATTACCGAAACAACTAATGTAATTAATACATTTAAATCAACACGTATCATCAATAATCACTCTGTAGAAATGTTTGACACTAAGCAGTTGGATTTTAGAATTTCTCATCGTTTCGGACTTTTGAACACTGGTGCTTATGAACTCTATGGTTTAGATCAAGCTAAGATTAGAATAGGTCTTGAATATGGTTTGATAAAAAATATGATGATTGGGATTGGTAGGAGTAGTTATCAAAAAACTTATGATGGATACATTAAATATGCTTTAATTCAGCAAACCAAAGGACAGAAGCAAATTCCATTTAGTTGTGTGTACTTTTCAAATGTTGCAATTAATTCCGAGAGAAAAGGCTATACTGATTATCCCGTAATAGGAAGAATGTCTTTTAGTAATCAGTTGTTAATTGCATCCAAAATAAATACAGAATTATCTATCCAAATTATGCCTACATGGATTCATTGGAATATGGTTCAATTAAATTCAGACCCAAATGATATTATGCTTGTTGGTCTTGGTTTCAGATACTTAATTACAAAAAGTTTATCTATAAATGCGGAATATTTATATAGACTAAATGAATCAGATTATAATAAAGATATTTATCATAATTCTTTTTCTATAGGTGTAGATATTGAAACGGGCGGCCATGTGTTTCAATTACATATTAGTAATTCTATGCCGATGCATGAATCTGGTTTTATGACTAGAACACAGTCGGATTGGTTGGACGGTGGGGTGCACTTTGGATTCAATATTAGTCGAGAATTTAATTTGTAACCATGAAATTTCTAGTAACTGCATTCCTATTTCCTTTGTGTATTTTTTCTCAAAAAATTTTTGTTAACAATGCGCAGGTATCATTTTTTTCCGCTGCTCCTCTTGAGGATATTTCAGCTGTTTCTAATCAATTAGATGGTGTAGTTGATATTGAAACAGGAGATTTTTTTTTTAGAATTCCCATTAACACATTTATTTTTCCATCTTCCTTAATGCAAAAACATTTTAATGAAAAATATATGGAATCAGAAAAATATAGTATGTCTCTTTTTAAGGGTTCTTTTGATGAATCTGTTGCTATTTTAGATGATAGTTTGATGAATGTGTCTGCAGCAGGTGTATTAAATATACATGGGGTAGAACAGGATGTTATTATTGATACAGATTTGAATATTTACAATGGAGATGTTTTATTTTATTCTGAATTTAATGTTCCATTGAAAGATTATAAAATTAAAATACCAAAGGTTGTGAGAATGAATATAGCTGATACTATTTTAGTCAAAGTATCAGGTAGATTAGTGGTAAAATAACTCTTCCGATTATTTTTTAATAATTTGTAATGTTTTATTTTTTTCTATTGTTTGTATAGATACAAAGTATAATCCAGATTTTTTATTTGTAAAATCTAATTCATATCTATGAAGTTTTTTCTTGATATATATATCTTCATTTAATCGACCAATATTATTGTATATTTTTATATCCTCAACATAAATTCCTGCACATAGAATTGTAAAAATTCCAGATGATGGATTAGGATTTACATATATATCTAGTTCTTTTTCTGTTAATGAGCTTTCATTGTCTTCATTGTAAATATTAATGTTATCAATTAAAATATTATTGCCTCTCAAATTAGTTGTAATAAATTTCAACATTACTTCTTCATTTGAAAAGCTATTTAAATTAACTATTTCTTGTCGCCATTGATTGTTGTTCTCCGGAATGAAGTTGTTTGTGACTTCATCATATGTACTTAAGTCTTGACCACCTTTCTCAAATATTTTATAGTCGTAACTTTCTCCACAATTATTGGATAATAAGATTGTTAATGTATCTTGTTTTGAAGAACTATTATACTTTTGGTAAGCAACTTGAAAAGACAAATTGATAGAATCACCAAATAACATGATGTTTGGACTAATTAATTCGTCTTTTTGTTCAGATCTTGGGTTATATCCATATAAATTAACATATGCAGATATGTTATTAGTACTTAATCCTTCAGTTTCTATTGTATCCCATGTTCTAGAATAATCATCATTAATAATATGCCAATTCTCGTCAGATATCCCATTTTGAAAATCCTCTAAAAATGGTAATTCTATAGTTGGTTTATATCTATATCTAACCATTTTTCGATTATTATGATAATCATTTTCTATTAAAGGGTATATAGTTGAAATTCGAAATCCAAACTCTTTGTTACCATAATCACCATTATTTATAGTTGGTAATTCAATATTTACATCCTGATAAGGACTTAAATTTATTTGACTTATAATAGAATCTTCTTCAGATTGACTTAGGTAATCTATATAATAGATTTTGATTTCTTCAATAATTGAATCTGTATTATTTAAAATATTAATAGTAGGTGTAAATAAAGCTTCACATTCAATATCTTTTGGAGTATTTATAATGTTTGTTAAAATTAAATCATTTGGTATAGCATTTGGTAACACCGGTTCATAAATTAAAGTTAAATAATTGAAAGCAGCATATGCATCAATGATACCCATTCCATAGGTGTTATCTTCACCTAACTCACCTAAATCACTAGCAGTATAGTACAGTGCTAAAAGTATTTCTTCTCCAGTTAAAAAGGGAAATGCTTCCTTTAATAGCATAACTGCACCAGATACGTGAGGTGAAGCCATTGATGTCCCAGAAATTGTATTAAAGCTATCTGATCCCCATGCAGATCTAACGTTCTGTCCTGGTGCTACTACTTCGGGATAAATAGATAAAGAACCTTCTCCAGGGCATTGAGTTGGTCCTCTACACGAAAAAGTACTAATTGGCAAATCTTCATCATTACCATTAACACTACCTACACAAAAAGTGTTAACTAAGTTAGAATTAATTCTTTGAGGAGATCGGACTCCTTCATTATTTGGTCCATTATTCCCAGCAGAAAAAATATTTGCAATGCCAGCAGCTTCAATCACGTTCATTAATTCAACAGCATACCCAGAGCATTGAAAAGTATCCATTTCATTATACCATCTCCAAGAGTTATTAATAACATCTGGAACATCGTAATATGTTGATGTGTCTCCGTCGGGATTTAATGCCCATTCAAAAGAAGTTATCATATCTGCTATCGGAGGAAGAGTTTCTACCGAAGATGTTACAAAATCATTAGCAATCCAATAGCTATTAAAAGCAATACCAATTGTGTCATTCGTTTCGGATATTAATCCAGCCATTGTGCCTAAAGTATGGGTGCCGTGATCGCTGACATGTCCATTAGGGTATTCACTAAAATATCCATCCCAGCACTGATTCATTGGATATGAGTTTGCCAGGAATCTATTTGAAAAAGCTGGATGATCTGGCCAAACACCTGTGTCATAATTAAATACAATTATTCCTTTTCCAGTGTATCCCATTTCCCAAAGAGGTCTTACATTAATTGCTTCTATACCTGGTTCAGTTCCATCTTCTATTTGCGTAGTATTATTGTCATGTTCTTCAATATATTCTATAATATCAGATGTTGTATTTTGTAAATTAATTAGAGCAATATTTGGATGATTGGAAAGACTTTGAATCAGTTTGGGCTCTGCATGTAAAAAAATACTATTTATAATCCAAGTAGTTTTTAAATTTTCATGTTTATAGTTTTCTATTATATCTATAATCGGTTGTTGAGTTTCTGAAGCAATTTTTTGCATTTTTTCACAAATAATCGATGCTCTTTTTTTTATGTTCGTGTTATTTTTTTGAAAATCTTTTTTTAAATCAGATAAGTCAAAATCATCATTAATTTCAAGTATAATTGGAATTAATGAATTAGGATTCTGATTAAGAATTACTTCATTTAAATTACTTGTAATTACTCCCTGAGAAAATAATATGTAGGGAAATAATATTAATTTTGTTATTATTGAATATAGTTTCATAATATCAATATATAATTTTTATGCTAAAAAATAATTTTATATCCTTTCTATTTATTATAGTTGTAATTTTCTGTTGTGTTGGCTGTGAGCCAGATTCTGATCCGGATGATTCATATTCTTTAAGTATTCAGTTTAATCATTTAGTGGATGGCGAAGAGATTGTTTATGGAAATGATAATATTTTTTATATGAATGAATTTGGAACTCCATATAGTGTAAGACGCTTATTATATGTTTTAAGTGATGTGGTGTTATATTTTGAGGATGAATCTATGGCTTTAAATGATTTTATTTTTATAAATACAGATGATGCTGAAACACTTAATTACAATATAGAAAATTTGCCTGGTTTATGTTCGGGCATTAGCTTTAGGCTAGGTTTTTCATCTGAAAAAAATATTGATAATGAGTATTTAAATAGTCCTAATAATTTCCATAATGCTATGGTTTGGCCTAATTTAAATGGGACAAATTTAGCGTTTCAAGGAGGATATCATTATATGAAATTAGAGGGTAAGTACGATGAAATTTTTTATAATACACATACTGGTCCTACTAATGCTGAAGATTTTTCTATTGCTTATCCTGTATTTGATTTTACTGCTTCCGAGTCAATATCGATTAATATGAATGTGAATAATTGGTACAATGAGCCTATATACGATATGAATTTGTTTGGATCGGGTATTATGGATAATATAGAGGCTCAAATTATTTTATATCAAAATGGTTCAGATATATTTTCTGTTGAAACGTAATAACTTAAAATAATGAGGTGTTTTTTAGTTTTTTTCTTTTTAATATTATTCTTTTCTAGTTGCGAAAAGTATGAGCCTTATTGTCCAGAAGAAGTTACTACTTGTGAAGATCAAAATGCTACACCTATGAATTTTTCATTTCCTTCTAATTTTCCCAATCCAGATATACCAATATTTAATCCCACTACTGAAGAAGGAGTTAGTTTAGGAAGGCATTTATTTTATGACCCCATATTAAGTTCTGATAATACTGTTTCTTGTGCGTCATGTCATAAACAGGAATATGCATTTTCAGATAATAAGGAATTTAGTTTTGGAGTTGGTGGAGCAATAGGAGATAGACATGCACCAACAATTATTAATTCTATTTTTTCGACAGAATTTGATTGGGATGGTAAATCAAGTTCTTTAGAAGACCAAGCTTTTCGTCCTATTTTGAATGAGATAGAATTGCACAATAATAATTGGTCTGAGGTCATTAATAGATTGAAGATGTCGGAGATATACCCTGATTTATTTTGTGATGCATTTGGTACAGACGATATAGATTCTCTTCATGTTGTTATGGCAATAGCACAATTTGAACGAAGTATTATTTCACATAATTCTAGATTTGATCAATGGTTAAATGGAGAAATTATGTTTACGGAAGAAGAAATTGATGGGTTTAATATATACGCTACTGAACGTGGAGATTGTTTTCATTGTCATCCCATTGGGTTATTTACAGATAATATATTTCATAATAATGGTTTAGATACTGATTTTCAAGATTTAGGTAGATATAATGTGACAGGCAATCCATTAGATCAAGGTCTATTTAAATCACCTACATTACGAAATATTGAGTTTTCAGCTCCTTATATGCATGATGGTCGATTTACTACATTAGAAGAAGTGATTGATCATTATAATTCTGGAGGTCATCCTTCACCCACTGTAGATCCATTAATGAAATATGTTGGTGTTGGCTTACTTTTAAGTAATGAAGAAAAAGTAAATTTAAAAGCATTTCTTTTAACTTTATCAGACGAAGAGTTTTTAAATAATTCAAATTTTTCAAATCCTTTTAAATAAGACATTTATGATTGTTATTTTATCTCCTGCTAAAACTTTAGATTTTGAGAAAAAATCAAATTTTTCAAAATATAGTATGCCTACGTTTTTAGAAGAAAGTACTTATTTAATAACTGAACTAAGAAAAAAGAATGAGCAAGAGTTATCTGATTTGATGTCAATCAGTTCTAAGTTAAGTGCATTAAATTTAAAACGTTACCATACTTGGAATCCAGATTTTAATTTATCTAATTCTAAACAATCTATCCTTTGTTTCAAAGGCGGAGTATATGTGGGACTTGATATAGACTCTTTCTCAGAAGAAGATGTCCTATATTCTCAAGACTATCTAAAAATAATTTCGGGCTTGCACGGTGTATTAAATCCATTAGATTTAATACAGCCATATAGATTAGAAATGGGGACAAAATTATACAATAAAAAAGGTACTAGTTTATATAATTTTTGGGATGAAAAAATTACAGATTATTTAAATGAAAGTTTGGAGAAAAGTAATTCAAGTTTTTTATTAAATCTAGCTTCTAATGAATATTTTTCATCAGTAATTCCAAAAAAAATTAGAGCTAATGTGATAGATGTAAAATTTCTAGATAATAAAAATGGCGTATATAAAGTAATTAGTTTTTTTGCTAAAAAGGCTAGAGGTGCAATGGCTGGTTTTGTTATGAAGAATAAAATTCAACATTTAAATGATTTAAAAAACTTTTCGGAATTAGGATATACTTTTGATGCATCTAATTCAGCTACTAATTCACTGGTCTTTATTCGTTAGATTTATCAAAAAAGCCGTCTAAAATTTCTTTTATAGCTAAAAATCCAAAAATTAAAGATCCACACATGCAGAGTGTACCAATTATTTGCATATATGTATAAAGACCGCCTTCTTGACCAGCTGCATACATGACTAAAATTGGGCCGATTGCTAGACTAACTGAAATAGCTGCTTTTTTAATTCCTTTTTTAAACTTTTCTTTTCTTTTCATTCTTAAATATTGTTAAGGACTTTTCGTACACTTCCATATTTTTTTAATAATTCTAATGCTTCAGTTTCTTTTAAAGTAGACATGTTTTGAATTATTTGAATAGCTCGTTTTTCTAGTTTTTTATTATTTATATGCATGTCAACCATTTTATTGTCAATAACATGTCCAAGTTTAATCATAACACTAGTAGATAACATATTTAGTGTCATTTTTTGCGCGGTTCCCGCTTTCATTCTTGTACTTCCTGTAACAAATTCAGGTCCAACTAATAATACTATAGGTGAGTCGCTTACCTTCAATATTGGCATATTTTTATTACATGTTATACATCCGGTGTAGATGTTATGTTTTTGACAATCCTTTAATCCACCAATCACATATGGTGTGGTTCCGGAAGCGCTTATGCCAACAACAACATCTTTTTTTGTGATATTGTGGCTTTTTAAATCTTCCCATGCTTGACTCATGTTGTCTTCTGCTGATTCAACAGATGCTCTAATTGCTGAGTCTCCTCCAGCAATGATACCAACAACCATGTTTTTTGAAACTCCAAATGTGGGTGGGCATTCTGACGCATCTACAATCCCTAATCTACCGCTAGTACCAGATCCAATATAAAATAATCTTCCACCACTAGCCATTTTTTTCACAATGGTATTGGCTAATTTTGTAATATGTGGTATTTCTTTACTTATTACTTTGGCTACTTTTTGATCTTCATAATTTATATTAATTAATAAATCATCAATGCTCATCTTTTCTAGATTATTATAAAAACTTGCTTCTTCTGTTGATTTTTTCATTTAAAATATTCTCGGATATTTTTTTGGATTAGATTCATGCATTAATTCATAACATTTGTCTATTACATCATCAGTATTAGATTTTGAAAAATAATCACCATCATCTCCGTAAGCGGGTCTATGGTTTTTAGATGTTATAGTTAGAGGATTACTGTCTAAATAGTTGTATGCATTTTGCTGTTCTAATACTTGTTGCATCATGTATCCAGTTCTTCCGCCTGGCACATCTTCATCTAGAAATATTACACGATTAGTTTTTTGAATACTTTTACTAATATCATGTTGAATGTCAAATGGGATTAAAGATTGTACATCTATAATTTCTATTGATATATTTAGTTTTTCTAATTCATGCGCAGCATCTAATGCGATTCTACAACAAGATCCATATGTCACTAAGGTTACATCTTCACCACTTTTTATAATTTCCACAACTCCTATTGCTGTTTCAAAATCACCTAAATTAGAAGGTAGTTTTTCTTTTAATCGGTATCCATTCAAACATTCTATAACTATTGCAGGTTCATCTTTTGTTAAAAGATTGTTGTAAAAACCTGCGGCTTTTTTCATATTTCTTGGGACGAGAATATTAATCCCTCTCAACAAATTAATTATGCCCCCCATTGGAGATCCTGAATGCCAAATACCTTCTAGTCTATGTCCTCTAGTTCTTATTATTAATGGAGCTTTTTGCCCACCAACCGTCCTGTAGTGTAATGTCGCTAAATCATCACTAAGTATCTGAATAGCATATAATAAATAATCAAGATATTGTATCTCTGCTATTGGTCTTAGTCCTCTCATAGCAAGGCCTATCCCTTGTCCAATAATAGTCGCTTCTCTAATTCCAGTATCACTAACCCTATTCTCGCCATATTTTTTTTGCAATCCTTCTAAACCTTGGTTTACATCTCCTATTTTACCACTGTCTTCACCAAAAATAATTAGTTCTGGATATTTGTTTAATAAGGCGTCAAAATTATCTCTTAATATTATTCTGCCATCAACTTTTTTTGCTTCGTTTTCAAAATCTGCTTCTTTAATAATAGAAGCAGTCTCACTATTACGCAAAGAATATTTGGATTCACTATATAAGTGACTAGAGTATTTCTTTTTTTTGTCTGTTATATATTTTTTTAACCACTCATTTAGATGGGGAATAGATTCATTATTTTGTTGAGTGCTTCTAATTAGTTTTTTAGCAGTTGTTATTAATAATCTTCTAGTTGGTGATTTTTCTTTTTCTAATAATAAAAGACTTTCATTTATTAATGAGTCTTCTGTGTTTGCGTGAGCATTAATGACATCATGGAGTGAGTTTTTTTCTTCTAATAATTTTGACAAATAATTAGACCATGCTTTTTTTTGTGCTTCTTTAACTTTTGTTTTTGCCTCGACATCTATTTCTTCTAGCTCTAATTTTGTACTTATGTTTTCCTCAATCATCCACTCTTTCATTTTTTTGACACAATCGAATTCTTTTTCCCAATTTAATTCAGAGTCTGTTTTATATCGTTCATGTGATCCTGAGGTAGAATGACCTTGTGGTTGTGTCATTTCTTTTACGTGTATTATAACAGGAATGTGATGGTTTCGACATAATCTACTGGCTTGAATATATGTAGAACATAGTGTGCTGTAATCCCAACCATTTACTTTGTATATTTCTAATCCATCTTTTTTTTGAGTTCTTTGAAATCCTTTTAAAATCTCTGAAATATCACCTTTTGTTGTTTGATATTTAGTTGGTACAGATATACCCCAACCATCATCCCAAATAGATATAAGTACAGGTACTTGCAAAACACCTGCTGCATTTATTGTTTCAAAAAATAATCCTTCAGAAGTACTTGCGTTCCCAATTGTACCAAAAGCGATTTCATCACCTTTATTGCTAAACTTAGATTTTTTCAAATCATTATTATTTCTATAGATTTTGGAAGCATGTCCTAATCCTAAAAGCCTGGGCATTTGTGATCCTGTTGGTGATATGTCTGATGCTGAATTATATTGTTCCGTCAGGTTTTTCCAATTTCCATTTTCATCTAGACTTCTTGTGGAAAAATGATTATTCATTTGTCTTCCACCAGATGCAGGCTCTTTTTCTAAATCAGTATTGGCATATAGTTGAGAAAACAACTCTTCTAAAGAGAGCTCTCCAATGGCCATCATAAATGTTTGATCTCGATAATAGCCAGATCGAAAATCCCCGTGTTTAAAAACACGAGCCATTGCCACCTGTGCAACTTCTTTTCCGTCACCAAAAATACCGAACTTTGCTTTTCCTGTTAAAACCTCCTTTCTGCCTAGTAAACTAGCTTCCCTGCTTTCAACAACTATTCTATAATCCTTTAATATAGATTCCTTGAATTCGTTAAATGTTAATTTTTCTGTTTCCAATTTCTTTTTCTAAAACAATATCAATCTTTTAAGCTACTTGTATTTAGCGTATAAGATAGTATATATTTATTATATTGTTATAATGAAAAATAAAGAAATAGGAATAAATAAAATTATTAGAATATTTACAACATGGCGATTTGTCTTTTTCTTACTTTTGAAATTGCCAATGGGGTTTTTAGCTAGACTAAGAGTGCCTATTCTGGATGTAGAAAAATCTAATGTTTCGGTGCCATATAATTATTGGAATAAAAATCCTTTTAAGTCTATGTATTTTGCTGTTCAAGCAATGGCAGCAGAACTATCTACAGGAGTTTTAGCGCTTTTACATACAGATGGTAAAAACATCTCGATACTTGTAACAAGCTTGAAGTCAGATTATTACAAGAAAGCTACCACTAAAGTGAATTTTATTTGTTTAGATGGCAAGAAAATATTAAACGCTGTAAAAGCAGCAGTTTCAACTGGCAAAGCTCAAAAATGTGTAATGAATTCTAAGGGATATGATGCTCATGGTGTTTGTGTGTCAGAGTTTCAAATTACATGGTCACTAAAACAAAGACGACTAGTAAAAAAATAATAAATATTTTACTATATTGTCTTTAAGAAAAGATAAATACTCAACCCTCAATTCATATGGATAAAATTTTAAATGATATTTTAGTTGCAAAAGAAAAAGATACTTTGTTAGAATATGAAAAGATTTTAAACAAATCGTTGGACTACTTAAGTTCTATAGAAAATCCTGATGAAGAAAAAATAGAAAAAATAAGAGTATTTCTTTCAAGAGTTATTGACGAGGAAATAGATTATTTAGTTCGTAATCCGGAAGATTATTTTGAACTTTTTTGAATAATATGTTATTAAGCTTTTTATATTAATCTAATAACAAATAAAAAAGGGAGCAATGCTCCCTTTTTTATTACATGTCATTACAAATGATTTATTCAATAATCAATTTTTGTCTATTTGTCGCTTCATTATTTTCAAACTCTATAATATATGAACCAGCTGATAATTTTTCTAAATTAACATATTGTTCACTTCCAAAGTGAGTGTAATCTTGAGATAAAACCAGTGTCCCTAGCATATTATATATGTTTAAACTACAATTTCCGTATAATATATTTTTACTAGTGATTTCAATATGGTCTCTAGTTGGATTTGGAAAACATGTAATCCCATTTAATCTATTTTCAGATAAACTATTTTCAAATCCATTTAGCCCTAAATGAATACTAGCTGCATTTGGATTTGAGTACCATGTTTGATCACTAGGGTAAAATACTAATGATGCGAACCAAGGTTGTGGGATAGAGGTGTCATCTTGTATTAAAATGTCACTTTCTAATCCATTACTATACATTTCTATCACGATATAATATGCATCAGGATTTAAATCTAATTCAGGAACATCAATTACAATCATTTCATTATCTACATCATCTTCTGTTACTAAATAAAAATCACTTGTCCAAATAGCACCTCCAAAATCTGGCTCTAATGTGGTAACTAGTGGGTCAAATATGCCTGTTGTGTCACAAACATATGCTATAATTTCTCCACCAGCTTGTGTTTCAAATGTACCTAGACTAGTGGGGTGTTCATTGCCATCTAAATATACTGTAATAGAGCTTAATGTTGCATATTGTTTTATGTCAAAGAAATTAGCATATCTTACTCCATCCGCTGTGTCATCACCACCTGGCCATCCTGTTCCCATCCATTCAAAGGAATCATATAATCCATCAATTGAATATACATTTTCAGAGATTTCAAAATCTCTTGATAAACTATTGTCTTCTGGTGTAGATTCGTCACCAGACGAAGTCACCTCAGCTGTAAAAGTATATGACCCAACAGTTAGCATTGAAACATCAAAGTAGTCAGTTTCTACTAATGCAGTTGAATCTGATTCTACTAATTCATATTCAATGTTTGCGCCAGCACTTGTACTAGTTATTGATCCTGTTAAGGTAATTGCGCCATCATCATTATAACCATAATTATATACTTCTGCACCTATTAACATTTCGTCAGGCATTTGGCTTTGAGGAATAGAATAATATTCTATATATTCAGGATTTTCCATTGTTAGCCATGATGATTCCATTTTTAAATCATATGCTGGTCTTTGAATTACTGACAAGTCGTCAATCATCCAAAAATAATGTGTACCAATCCATTCAAATCGAAAATATACATTTGTTGTATTTGGCGCAAAATCGCCTAATGGAATTTGACTAAATGTTTCTTGTTCTACATTTACTTCATATGTGTCACCTTCAATGTAATTTAAGTCATTAAAAGTTTCTCCACCATCTGTACTGATATATACATTTAAATCATTTGCATCACTCGGGGAATAGAAACAACATATTCTATAATTAGAATAAAATTGTAAAACTAACTCTTCTGTATCGGATGCTGACAAGTCAATTGGTCCAATAGTAAACTGTGCTTGTATTGGATTTTCTCCTACTTCATCAATTATAATATCATTTTGTGGATGAGAATTATAAAAATCAGATTCCATAATCATAAAGCCATTGTCAGCTGTTTCAGATTGAATGACTCCTGCATTTTCACTCCACATTCCACCAGGAGATTCTTCTCCCCAATGCCAGTCTCCATATCCAGCAATGTCTTCGGTGACTATATTAGGAGTTGTGCTGTCAGAAAAATCTTCTGACCACAATACATCATCACCACCCATAGCTGATGGCGTATATATGTCAGTTACTACACTAGGATTATGCATAGGCACATGATTAATGTTTTTTACATCTATTTGTGCATAAGCTTGTAATCCTATTATAAGTGCTATAACAATAAGTGTATTTTTTTTCATAATTTTAATTCATTAGAGGGTTATTTTCTTATTTGAGTTTATCAATTTACTAAAAAAAGATTAAACTAAAGCAATTCTTCTTTTGAACAGTCCCATTGATACGGTTTTTTTTCTTTGAATATTATTGCATCATTTGATTGTAAAACCAAGGTGTTGGAGGGGATGTTGTTTCGTATAGTGCATCCAGCCCCTATCGTGACATTGTCACCAACTTCTACACCAGCTAAAATAGAGCAATTTGCGCCTATCCAAACATTATTTCCGATTATAACACCTCTCTTTTTACCGATTTGCCTGTGATCATAGATACTATGATTTGTCGTTGTAATAATTGTGTTTTGTCCTATGTTCACATTGTTTCCCAATTTTAAGCCACCATATGCATTAATATATATTCCAATATTGTCTCCAGGGTCACACATAATTCCTTTTTGAATATGTTCAAAACCTAAAATTTTGCTTCTACAATCTACGGGCCAAGGGACTCGTCTATTAAATCCTATGATTTTTTGCATAAAAAAGTATTTTCTTAAAATATTGAAATTATATGCATATCCTTTTCGAGGTCTCTTATATTCAGGATATATCCATTTTACTAATACGCGAAATACATTGTCGTCAAATAATAATAAGATAGCCCTTAAAATCTTTCTCATGATATTTTTATTAGTTGTTGTTTCATGTATGTGTTTAAACCTAAATAATGCAGTGCCCCAAATGTAGAAGCTGTTAGCAACGCTGCTTGAATATCGCTATATTCTTTTAAAAAGTAAAATGATCCTAGTTGAAAAAGAAAAAGACTAATATTAAATAATAAAAGAACTTTTTGTTTATTTAAAATATCACCAATGTGGCTGATAGGTGAATACATATTTTTTAATAATATAAAGACACTAAAATATTTTAACATTTTACCAGCCTCTCCCCATTCATTTCCAAATATGGAAAAGACATCTTCTCCAAACAAACTAGCTATAATCAATGTGGGGAATAAAATAAAAAATATATTTTTTTGTATTTGATTTGTCAGCTTTAGTAATTCTATTTTGTCTGAATGAAAAAGTTTACTAGCTTTTTCAAAATATACTTGTGAAATTGAGTTTGTAATAAATGATATTGGTATTGCTATTAGTTTTTCAGCTAAAAAATATAATCCAGCAATTTTAGGACCAAAAAAAATAATAATAACTGTTGTCATCCCAATATTTGAAAATGAATTAAATAAATTTGAAATTGTAGAAAATTTTAAAAAGTCAATATATTTTTTAAAATTTTTTCTCATGATTTTTTGATTAATCAATTTTGCGGGAAATTTCCGCATTAGTTGCGAGATATTCAAAAAACTCACTGCTATTAATGAGACAATATGTCCAAGGATTAAACCAGAATTTATATTTTTCAAGCCAAATATCAGAGCTGAAATCGAATTTGACGATGATTTTAAAATATTTTGATTGGCGATAGTGTTGTAGTGCTTTAGACGATTAAACCAGACAATAATAGATTGATTAATAGATATTAAAAAAATAGAAATAGGAATTATAACGTAGTATTTTTTTAATATCTCTGATTGTGTTAGTTGAAAAATTTGGTCGTTAAATATGTTTAAAATAGAAAAGCAAAATATTGAAAACAAAAATGTAATTAGAAAAGATAATGTTAATATATTGATTGCATCAATTTTCTTTTTTGGAAGCATTATTGCTACGTCATATTTTCCACTTGCTACGATACCAAATATAGAACAAATGCTTACATATAGACCATATACTCCAAATTGTTCAGGAGAAAAGTATTGTGTTAAAATTGGCAGTATGACTATTGGTATTATTTGTGCAATAGAAATACTGGTAAATAATTTTATTATGTTTTGATAAAATTTAGATAATTTTTTTTTTTTAGTAATAGCCACATAAAGAAAGAAAACAAGTGGTGCAGTCATAAAATGTAAGCAAAATAAAAGAGGAGCTGGTATTAATACATAAAAGAAGTCATGTACATTTCCTCCTAGATAATAAAATAGTAATGGTAAACCAATGTGCTCAAAAAGTTCGACTATTATTAAAATAATAACGAAGGTGGGACCATATTCAATTAGCTTTTCTTTTAGATTCTTCCATTTCCAAAATGCAATTTTATCCTTGATACTATGTTTAATATATTTAATAAATTGCTTCACTTGTTATTATTATTTAATCTCTTTATTATATTTGCAAAACTTATTATGGTGGCTATAGCTCAGTTGGTTAGAGCATCGGTTTGTGGTACCGAGGGTCGTGGGTTCGAGTCCCATTAGCCACCCTAAAACACCTAGATTCTTTTTTATTCATGTAAGCTAATCTGTTCTGGTGTTATTTTTTTCTATTTGAAATATGATTGTTTGCTACATTGGTAAATGAATTAGGATCAGCCATATACCCCATCTTACCATGTATTTTGATGCCATCAGCTTTTTTTTGATCTTCATTATACTCTCTTTCAATATCAAAAATTAATACAGTAGGATATCCTCGAACCACAGATCGGAATGTTTGTTGTAGTTTTTGATTCTGCTCCTTTATTCCAGGATCTTGAGGAGTCCTTCTTGGGTAATCTAACTCAAATAAAATAACATTTTTTGCTGCCCACTTTTGAAAAGTTTCTGTGTCAAATACTGCTTTTTTTAGTTTTTTGCACCACCCACACCAGTCACTACCTGTAAAATTTGCCATTATAGGTTTGTCTTGTTCAATCGACTTTGCATAGACTTCTTCATAGTCAACTAACCATCCATTATTTTCTTGTGAAATACTGATTGTTGTAAATAAAGCAAAAAGTGTAAATAATATATTTTTAATGTACATCTCCCATTAATTTTTTTATAATTGGTGAAATTAATAATGTAATAATTGCAATACCAATTGTAACAAATCCTATTTTACCAAATAGATCATTATATACCATAGCTTCAGCAACACCAACAGCATTAGGGTCAACACCACTAAATAACATATTGTTTAATTTGCCTAATAAACCCGTTGATTCAGTCGTTGACTCACTTGTTGTTAATTTTGCTAATGCACCAGCGATATAATGTGCTACTGTTGATGATAAAAACCACAATCCCATAAAAAATGCTGTTGCTTTCTTAGGGCTTAATTCAGTTACTTTTGATAGTCCAATAGGTGATAGACATAGTTCTCCCGTGGTAATTAATAGCCATCCAATCCATAGTGTTCCAAACGGTAATTTTCCAGCTTCATTAATAAAATTGATGCTATAAGCAAAAACCAAAAATCCTAAGCCTAAAAATCCTACACCTAATGCAAATTTTTT
>PAMG01000043.1 GCA_002707245.1 Flavobacteriales bacterium | reverse complement strand
GTTACTGTAATAGTTTGAGATGTTTCACCTGTAGACCAAGAATATGAGTCATATCCCTCTCCTGCATCTAATGTTACAGATTCTTCACATGTGGTGATATCTTCACCTAAATCAACCTCTTCTATATATTCACATAAGTTATCGTCACAGATAGCGTTAGGATCATAATTGCATGCTATTTCATCAGTACATCCTTCAGGTGAGAATGCTACAGTGATATCATCTGTATCTGTACAAAAATAAAACAATGTAGTACAGTTAGATTGGGGTTGATCTGATGACGTGTCCCAATACTCTGAGTTAATGATTGTGCCATTGTAATTTAAAGTTAAATCTAAAGCGTAGCCTTGGTCTAGACCTTCTTCAAAGTTATAATGTGCTAATAATCCCTCTTCATTTCCATTAATTTGACTACAAATTGATTCTGCAACTTGTTCATCAGAAAAGGGATAGTTCCAAATAGAGGCTAAATCCACTGTACCTGCTGCTTGTTGGGCTCCCCCATTTCCTCCAGCATTATTACCTATTGCTGTAATTCCATCATTGACAACGAAATCAACAGTTCCCACATTTTCTTCATTAATATAAAATTTTGTTTGTCCCTCGATAGCAACCGCGGTAATTAGATTCCACCCACCTGGAACCTGGTTCATCATGTAACCTGTTCCATATATTTCAGATGTTCCATTTCCGGGTTGATATTGTTCTCCTATGGCTAATCCCTCATTTGTGTGAAACATTAATTGCACTACATCTGCGTCTGAGCCTGTGTTCCAGTCTGAAAAAAAAGTATTATGAAGACCATCAGTCGACGGTAATGGAAAGTGAGCCCATATTTGCAGGGTGTATTCGTTTCCTATTTCAATTGTTGGAACACTAATGTAATCGGTATCAAGAAACACCATTGCATACGTATTTTCTTGATCGCTAGTTACTTCAACGCTATAATCTCCAGATTCAGTTACTTCAATAGTTTGAGTGATTGCTCCTGTAGACCAAGAATATGAGTTATATCCATCTCCTGCGTCTAAAATGATAGATTCATCACATGTAGTGATATCTTCACCTAAATCAACCTCTTCTATGTATTCACATGAGTTATCATCACAGATAGCGCTAGAATCGTAATTACAAGCTAATTCATCTGTACATCCTTTTGAGGAGAATGATAAAGTGATTTCATCTGAATCAGAACAATATAGTGTTGAACAATTATTAGGTGTGTCTTCATTATATGTTAGATTAGAGTCAGAGATAATGATTCCATGATTTTCATTAGAGGATAAGTCAAGTACTTCTAGTGAATAAGGGCCTTCTTCAAAATCCCAATATCCAGCTAAATTTGTTTCATCTCCATTTGGTGGACAATTTATATATTCTTGTACTTCATTTTCTGTTAGTGACATTGACCAGATATGAATATTGTCCATATAACCATTAAATGTGTCACTTATATCCCAGTTTACACCAATCTCAAGATTTGCGGTATTATCATCAGCATCATTTACGCCTTCTAGAGAGTTGGTTGTAGATAAGACACCATCATAAAATATTAATATTTCATTACTTGAGAATTTAAAGTCAATATTTATGGTGTGCCATTCATTATCTAATAATTCTTCAATTGAATTGGTCATATTGAAATTGTTTTTTACCACTTTCAATTCTTGGCCTTCAAATCTAACAAAGAAACCTTGGTCACCATCATGTTTAGTAATAACACCTACTTCGTTTCCTGTTGCAGCGCTCCAATCACCATTTGATTTAAATTGGAAAGAAATATGAAAATCCTCACTTCCAAAATCTAAACTATTATCATCAGGAATTGATATGTGTCCATTATATCCATTAGCTTCATTTGATGTGTTCTGAAATTGTATAGAATAATTTAAATACTCCGTGATCACACTATAATTTCCAGATTCACTAACCGTGATTGTTTGAGATGTTTCTCCCGTTGACCAAGAGTATGAATCATACTCCCCTCCAGCATCTAATGTTATAGACTCTTCACATGTAGTAATATCTTCCCCCAAATCAACCTCTTCTATATACTCACAACTACCATCATCTTGATTAGCTTCAGAATTATAATTACAAGCATTTGCATCGGCACATCCACATGTTTCAAATGTAACATTAATTTCATCTTGCGAATCACATAATAAACTTTGTCTAGATAAGCCCATCCAAAAACCACTACATGAATTTCCACAACCTTGATAGGCACCATCAATATTAGCAACAAATTCATTTTCAGGAATAGTTGTTATTGTTACTAAATGACCTCCTAAATTTGAGCAAGTTGTTTGAGCATCAGACCAACTTGTTGTATAATTAGATAAATAATAGTAATTGTCTAGTTGTGAAGTAGCATAAGCTAATCCTGAATTATATGAAACCATATAATCTTCATCTACGAATGTAAATCCAGAAATTTCATCACCCATATTTATAGATTCTGGAAGATTGTTTGATTCAAATTCTAAAACAAAATATTTTAAATCACTACAATTAGCAATACAAAAACCATCTGAAGAATACATTTCAACACAAAATTCTGATTCATTAGGTTGATTGTCGTTAAAATATAATATTGGCGTATCCTCACCAGTTACCCATTCCCATTCATATACTGAAGCGCAATTTTGTTCGGGAACATCCTCATTATATGTAGCACCATTTATTATGCCGTTATTATTGTTGCCTGATAAATCAAGAACTTGTCCTTCATTAGAACCTTCTTCAAAATTCCAGTATCCAACCAAATCATTTTCATTTCCTATAGGAGGACAATTTGCATACTGCATAGCATCAAAATCTGTTAAGTGTTTATTCCAAATAGACACATTGTCTAGATATCCAATGAAGTAATGCGATCCTGATTCTTGATCGAATTTTTTTCCGAATGCTAAATGTGCATTTTCTCCACCATCAGGATTATTATCATATTCGTGAACACTTATAAATTCACCATTAACATAAAATTTAATTTCTTTGTTTTCAGAATCTCTAGTAATTGTAATATTATACCATTCATTAAGATTAAATGCGAATTCTAAATTGCATGTTTGATTTTGTCCATTTTCATATTCATGTAAATAGTATAGTGAATTAATCCCATCATTTTGATTTGGTGGTATTTCTAAGTGATAGACTGCATTATTTTGTGAATCACTATCTTGTCCGTGGCTTGAATATGTGATTATTTGTTGCCAGTGAGAAGTGATTTCATTAAATTTTATATCTAGACTCATTGACATGTCTGAGAGAATTAATAATTCGTTTGATTGTCCTAAGTCAACTACATTGTCATCAAAGTTCATTGAAGACAGATTCGTTATTCCATTCTCTACATTAACACTATAATTCCCAGATTCACTAACCGTGATTGTTTGAGATGTTTCCCCCGTTGACCAAGAGTATGAATCATACCACCCTCCAGCATCTAATGTTATAGACTCTTCACATGTAGTAATATCTTCTCCTAAATCAACCTCTTCTATATATTCACAACTACCATCATCTTCTGTTGCTGCATAATTGAAATTACATGCATTTTCATCGGTACATCCACATGTGTTAAATGTAACATTGATTTCTTCGGTACTAGAGCAATTGATACATTCATTAATTTCTAAAATAAAATATCCTAAATCATTAATATTAACATCATTCCATCCAACTCCTGATGAGGCAAAAACAATTTCTGCCCAATTTGATGATGGGTCATTGTCAGGTTCTGTCCCTACCCAAGAAAAGAAATCTGTACTTTCACCTGTTACCCATTCCCAGCCCCCATAAGGTTCAGAGTAGGTTGATGAATTTGTGTTTTGATATAAACCTATATGATAATCTTCATCACTATTTAGAAAACTAATTATAAAATCATTTTCTGTGTCTGATGTTATTGTAGTAAGATTTCCACCTAAGTTATTGCAAATTGCATTTGCTTCTTGCCAAGAAGCAAGGTTGTCAGAAATATAGTAATTACTTTCTTCAAAATTTCCTGCAAAAGTAAATCCATCAAAGTCTAATATTTCACAATTCTCAACTGTAACATCAACACTATAATTTCCACCTTCAATTACCTCAATAGTTTGTGTCTCTTCACCTGTAGACCAAGAGTATGAATCATATCCCTCCCCTGCATCTAATGTTATAGATTCTTCACATGTAACAATATCTTCACCTAAATCAAACTCTTCTATGTATTCACATGATTCATCGTCACAGATAGCGTTAGAATCGTAATTACAAGCTAATTCATCTGTACATCCTTCTGGAGAGAATGTTATAGTAATTTCATCTTCATCTGAACATGATGGACATGATTGTTCAGGTGTTTCTTCAAAACCATATGTAGCACCATTAATTATTCCATTATTACCATTTTCTGAAAGATCTAATACTTGGCCTTCATTAGGGCCTTCTTCAAAATTCCAGTATCCCACAATATTATCAAAAGATGTAATAGAACAATCGATTGATTCTTGAATTTGTATTTCACTAAGTTCTATGTCTAATATTCTGACATCATCAATAGCCCCATTAAAGGATTCCCAATCATTACCAGGGTATGGATGTGTTCCAATTGCTAGGTTTGGTGTTGGTTGATTCCAACCTCCAAAAGCTATGTTTCCAGACATTTCAAGACTTTCAACTAGTTCGCCATTTATGTATAATTTAATTTCAGCTCCATTATATGTTCCACAAATGTGAGACCAGTTGTTTTCAAAATCTAGCAATTCTATTGGATATAATATGTTAAAATTTTCACCACTTGTGTTTTCTAAATTAAAACCTAGCCAAGGTGGGTTGTCGTTATTCATATTGTTGTCAAATGATAGTAAAAAATTAGGTTCTCCCCAATCTTGCCTAATAATAGAATTATCTTCTTCACTAGATAGGTCATAAGGATTTACCCAGGCCATAATAGTCATTTGATTTGTGTAGGATAAATCTATTGGCTGAAGTGAAATAAAATCGTCAACACCATCAAATTCCATAGAATATCTCGCTCCATTAGTTAACTCTACACTATAATCTCCAGATTCAGCAACTTCAATAGTTTGAGTGGTTTCACCCGTTGACCAAGAATATGAATCATACCCCCCTCCAGCATCTAATATGATAGACTCTTCACATGTAGTAATGTCTTCTCCCAAATCAACCTCTTCTATATATTCACAAGATCCGTCATCTTCGGTAGCACTGGAGTTATAATTACACGCTTCCATGTCTGTACACCCAGGGATTATACAAAAGGCTGTAATATCTCCACTAAACAATTGGTTTCTTTCTTCTTCTGTTAAAATTCTACTCCACACTCCAATATCATCAATTTGACCAGTATGATAATAACTATTGTTTTCTCTTCCAATTTCCCAGTATCTGTCAGAATGATAGAAGTTAATTTCAGGATTAAAATTATAAGATATTGCATCATCTGGAATTCCGTTTACATACATTTGATATAATCCCGCTTCTCCATCAATTGTAATAACCACATGTGTCCACTCGTTCAAATTATAGGATAAATTAGAAATTGTTTGGTTGCTTCCTGAGATATTACATTCACCACAATCTGCATCTGCAGCAGGTTGATTATTAGAACAGAAGTCCGTGTTGTCAAATGTTCTAAAGTAAATATAAAAGTTGTTATTTTCCGCTAAAGATTCAACTCTTATGTAATCTGTATTGCTATTGCCAGATGTAGAAGTACAATCTCCAGAGTTATTAGACCTGTTGTGTATAAAAGTTGAGTTGCTGTAGTTTTCAGTTTTAAACCAAAAACTTAGTGTTGTTTGTGAACCTGGTGTACCTAATTCGGAGGATAGTTCCGGTAATGAGATGTAAGAGTCAGTTCCATTAAAATAATATGCAGAATTACTGTTTCCAAATCTATCATTTGTTAACACTGTAGATCCATTAATTTCTCCATGTTTTTCATTGCCACTAAAATCATTAGTATTACCACAAAATGGATACCAAGCAACTAAATCGTCTTCTAATCCATCAATAAGCAAGCCTATGTTATTTTGACCAAAAGTAAATAATGAGATTGCTAATAATAAACAATAAAAATATTTCATAATAATCTGGGGGTTAAGAATTTGAGCTAAATATAGATAGTTTAATTGAAATACAGAAATGTGATTGTCTTTATATATTATTATGATGAATAATTTTATAAATTTATTTTTGATTATTTGATTGTTAAATTTTTAATAGAAAATTGATGTCGATAGAATTGTATTTTGATAGTTTGCTTGCATGGATTGCTTTAGCATTGATTACATTTTTGGTTTTATTCTTCTTCAAGCCATCTACTTATGGTCGTCATACGAATTTAAAAAGACTTTCTATAAGCAATAAGTGGGGGTGGTTTATAATGGAGCTTCCTACTTTTTTGATAGCACCTATTTTCTTAATGTTTAGTGGTAAGTCTGTTAATTTAGTAACGATTTGTTTTATTTCTTTGTATATCATTCATTATATAAATAGAGTGTTTGTATACCCCTTTAGGTTAAATACAAAAGAAAAAAAAATACCTCTTTTAATTGTTATTTCTGCTATATTTTTTAACCTGGTTAATGTTTTTTTTATTGGTTATTATTTTGGAAATTTTGCCACAGGATATGATTTAAATTGGTTATGTTCTCCTCAGTTTATCAGTGGTTTTTCATTATTTCTAGCTGGAGCTTATATTAATAATCAATCGGACAGTATACTTATTAATTTAAGAAAAGAGTCTGAGAGCGGTTATAAAATACCACATGGTGGATTATTTAAATATATTTCTTGTCCTAATCATTTTGGAGAAATTGTAGAATGGATTGGTTTTGCTATTTTAACTTGGAGTTTGCCTGGTTTAGCTTTTGCTTTATGGACTATTGCTAATCTATTGCCAAGGGCAATTTCTCATCATATTTGGTATAAAAAAGAGTTTAAAGATTACCCTGTCAGTAGAAAAGCAATTATTCCTTTTTTAATCTAGAATCAATAATTATTCTAAAACAGATAACCCATCAGTATTGTTTTCAAATTCTGAACTTGATATTCCAAGAAAATTTAAAATAGTTGGCGCTATATCTGCTTGACTTGATGTATAGCAACAATTTGCTTTAAATATTAATTCTGGGTGTTGAGCCAAGAAGATTGTTTGATTAATATTAGGGTCACTTGAATCTCCGTGTGCTGTCCCCTCGCCTCCATGGTCAGATACAATAAAGTACATCCAGTCTTCTCCATTAGTACGTCTATTTTTAATAATATTAAATAATTCTTCAGAATAGCTATCTAATATGCTGGCATAATTTGTATATTCTTCTACCTCTGGGCTAAATCCATATGTGTGGCCAGTTCCGTCAAGTTCATCAAGTTGTAAAAACAAGACGTCAGCTTCTATCTCACTTGAATTTAAAAGTATATTTTTTGCATACTCGAATACTTCAAAGTCATTTGTAGAATTAGTTGGAGCAAAATCAGGGTCAGCAGATAAGGTGTATGCGTTAATAGGTGTCCAGTTTACAATCGAAGCAGTATTTATATCACTATTTGCCTTTTCAATATAATGAAAGAAAGAGGGGTACTCATTGTAGTTGCTGTTGTCAAAACTATTATCTGTCACATTATGTTTATTCATATGCACACCTGTTAATATAGATGACCAATTTGGGCCACTATATGTTATTGATTCAACAATATGTTTATCAGTATAATAACTATTACTTGTTTGAGAGAGGTTGTGTATAAATGGGGTTATATTTTCTTGCATAGCATCACTTCTAAATCCGTCTATCCCAACAACTAACACTTTTCTGTTTATTTTTAATGAATCTATTGTAATAGTATCTTCTCCTGTAGATATGCTGTCATCTTTACTGCATGTAACTATAAGCAGTAGTAAAATTATATATATAAAAAACTTTTTTATCATAATGCAAATATACAATTCAATTCAATTGATTGGAAATGTGATCTAACTTATCTAATTCATTGTCAGATAAAGATATATTCAAAGAATCTATATTATATTGACACTGTTTTTTTGTTCTGGCTCCCGGAATGGCAAACACATTTTGATGAAAGTTTACCAGCCAGCTCAAAGCAATTTGTGCTGGTGTAGCATTGTGTTTTTTTGCAATATTTTTTAACTCTTGAATAACAGGAAAAGAATTAGATAGACTTAAGCCGCGTTTATTTAATTTTAATTTTCTCCATCTATGTAGTTTTTTAATTAAATCTGGATTATCATGAAACTTACCCGTAGCAATTCCTTGTGCAAGAGGAGAATAGGCTATTATTGAAATATTTAATTTTTTAGCTATTTCCATAACACCATTAGTTTCTATTTCTCTATTAAGAATACTATATTCCATTTGATTAGATGTTAGGTGTATCCCTCTTTTTTCTAATGCATTATAAGCTCTAATCATTTGTTTCTGATTAAAATTACTGACTCCAACATGTTTTATCTTACCTTCTTCTACTAAATCAGCCATGGCATTCATTTCTTTCTCGATACTAGAAAATCCGATAGGCATGTGTACTTGATGTAGTGTGATAGGGTATCCATTTAAATAATCTAATCTTTTTTGAATTGTCTTTTTTATTGATTTAGAACATCTAAATAAAGGCCACCATTTAGTTGCTATAAAATTTAATTTTGGATTGATATTTAGTTGAATTAAAGATTTAGATAAGGATTCTTCTGATTTACCCCATCCATATAGCTCTGCAGTATCAAACCAATTCACACCTCCTGTTAATGATGTTTTAACTATGTTTAATGTGTTTTGATCTGATAATTTAGGCCAAAAGCTACCTGCAAACCCTGTGTTTTTACTAAACTGCCAGCAACCTAAACCAATCGAAGACAATTTAATATCACTTAATCCAATTTTTTTTAATGACATAATTTTATTTTGATTGAAGTTGACCAGACAGTTGATATATGATGTATTCTTGAATTTTAGTTTGCGATAATTTAGAATTATAACTGATTTCTGCTTGATCTAATAAGATTTGGGATTCACGATATTCTAAATTACTTATTTGTCCTAAATCATATAGTTCTTTGTTTATGTTAGCAGTTTTCTCAATAGTTTCTAAATTGCTCTTCATTAAAACTAGGTTGTTTAAATTTTCACTATAATTATAATATGCATTTAATAAAGCGGTTTTTATAGTTTCTTGGATGTGTTCAAGTGAATGATTTTTGGAGTCTAAGTTGATTTTAGCATTTTGAAAATTTTTTCGACGCATATTAGATGAGAAAATAGGAATTTCCACATTTATACCTGCAATCACTCCATTATCCTTTTGTTCACTAATAAAGCTGGTTTCACTTTTTCTATTATTATATGAATACGATGAAAATAAATCTATAGAAGGAGAAAAATTAGATTTTGATATCTTTAATTCATCTTTTGCAACACTATAATTCAATTCCGCTATAATTATAGAGGCATTGTTGGAGAATGTTTGTTTTAATAATGTTTCTATGTCTAGATTTTGATTGAAGTTGAATTCGTGTTGAAGGTCAAAAGATAAGTCAGGAGTTCCTAGTAGTAATTTTAAATTTAATTCACTTTCTCTTAGCTTAATTAAGCTCTCTTCCATTTGAACTTTATCCTGATTTAAGTTTACCTCTGCATTTAATAAGTTAATCTTAGATATTGCGCCAAGGTTGTGTCTTTCCAGAGCTTGATTGTATCTTTCTAAAGATATCTGATGACTTGTTTTAACAGTGTTGTAAATATGTTTTCTATTTAGCATATCATAATATTGCTTTATGATGTCTAAAATTTTTAATTCTATTTGATATCGAGTGTTTTCATCTGCTATATTATTTTGTTTTTCAAACATTCTTAATGTATAGATTCCGCTAAAGCCATTAAAGAGCCTGTAGCTCAAACCGATAGAGGATGATATGTTGACGGATTTGGCTTGTGTTGCATCAATGCTAGAGTCCATATCTTCACCAAAAGATAGAAATGAATTAAAGTCTAATTCTGAATTATTAATAGCACCATTGTAGCCAGAAGAAATAGTGATATTAGGTAATACACCTGCAGCTCCTATGTGATTTATATTCTTTATGATAGTGGCATCATTTTTAATAATTGCAATATCATGACTATTAGTCAAACCATATTCAATAGCTTTTTCTAATGTCAATAAATCCTGTGAAAAAGTAAAATTGGCGAAAAAGATAATTAGTATAAAAAAGTATTTCATAAGTTGTTTTTTAATTCTTTAACAGCTGGCTCCATATTTTCTCTATTTGTTGATTTTGATATAAATAATCTAATATTATTAACTGTTAATAGCATGACCGGTAATAATAATAGAGTTAATAAGGTTGCCATAATAATTCCATAACTTAATGAAATGGCCATAGGTATTAGAAATTGTGCCTGCATACTTTTTTCAAATATTAATGGTAAAAGTCCAAATACAGTGGTAATAGTAGTTAATACAATTGGTCTAAATCTATTAAGAGCAGTTTCTTCTAGTGCTTTTGAAAATTTATCACCATTTTTTAATCGTAAATTAAATGAAGTTATAAATACAAGAGCATCATTAACTAACACTCCAATTAATGCCACAACACCAAACCCAGATAAAACACTTATCGGCATTCCATGTAATAAGTGTCCAAAAAAGACTCCTACTAAAGTAAAAGGCATTAATAAAAAGACAATGAATGTTTGTGCCTTTGATCTAAATGTGATTAAAACAATACACAATATTAATAATGAAAAAACTGGCATTATTTTTTTCATGGAATTAGCAGTAACAGTACCTTCATCAGAGGAGCCAGCCAACTCTAAGCTTACAGATGGAAATTGTTCTTGAATTAAAGGGAATACGTTAGATTCCACTTCTGTTATAATATCGGAGCTGTATGCATTTGAGTTTGCTAGTTCGCCCTCTATTTCTACTATTTTTTTTCCATTTTTTCTATTTATACTGATGATCTTATTATCTATATCAAAATAAACTAATTCTTTTAAAGGAAATGTGCCTTTCTGAGTGTGTATTTTCATATTTTCTAAATTAGAAAATGATTTTTTATCTTTGTTATCATATCTAATCCATAATTTCATTTCATCCTTATTGCTCTGTAAATCCTGTGTTTGTGTGCCAAAAAATGCTTGTCTTACCTGATAGAAAATTTGATAATTATCAAGTCCAATACTTTTTGCTTTTTCTTTTAGTATGAAATTTATTTCATTTGGTCCATATTCATAGTCTGTAGATGAAGCAGCCACACCCTCTATTTCTCCTAGTTTTTTAGAAAATAATAAACTTGCGGCTTCTAAGTCTGCACCATTATTACTTAAAAGTCTAAAAGCTAGAGGTTTACCAAAAGGGTCACCCACCCCCATGATTAAGTTTTCAATTCCATTTATCTCCCCTATTTCACTTCTTAGTAGTGCAATGATATCATATGCTTTAATACCTCTTTTTTCAGGAGGATGTAAAAACATTTCAACACTACCTTTATGTGATACTGAGCCCAGTCTGATTTCAGTAGCACGTATAACCTCTGTGTTTAATGAGTCTTCTAATTCGGAATTTACTTTTTCTACGATTGTTAAAATTTGATCTGCATATAGTTTTGTTTTTTCAAGAGTCGTACCAGGAGTAGTTTTAAACTCTATGTAAAGATCATCAAGTTCTACAGATGGAAAAAATGTGAATTTAACACCACTTCCAAATACAAATAGAAAAAATAGACCAATAAAAAATAAATATGCGAAATGTGTTTTTTGTAAAAAATAAGTAAGAAGTGGTTTGTAGTAGTTGTTTTTTAAATTATTAATTTTTTCATTAAAATAAATAGATATTTTATTAGGTTTTTGATTTTTATCTAATGCCTTTGAGTATGCAATGTGTGCTGGAAGTATGAAAGCACCTTCAACAAGTGAAAACACTAATGTGGCAATAACCACAAAGCCCATTTGCCAGCCAAATTCACCCATCATGCCTTCAAAAAAGAAAAATGACAGAAATGCTACTGCTGTTGTAGAAACTCCTGCAAAAACAGCCGGAAAGACCTCTGCTGTCCCTTCAACGGCAGCATCATATCTATTTAGTCCGCTTTCAAACTTTCTAATTATATTTTCACCAATAATAATACCGTCATCAACTAAAATCCCAATTACTAATATCATAGCATACATTGTCATCATATTAATAGTAATTGGAGCTGCAGGTGCTAAAAAGAACATACCTAGAAAGGAAATAGGTATACTTAGTGCTACCCAAAATGATACTCTTGGATGCAAAAACATTGTTAAAAATATTAAGACCAAAATAAAACCTATGATTCCATTTTTAGATAACAATTCGATTCTTTCTTTTAACGGGTTGGATGCATCAAATAAAATTTCAGCATTTATATTTTTATTTTCTGCATTAAGTTGCTTAACATATGTTTTCACATAATCAGCAATGTATAATATATCTTGTGTTTCTGTATTACTCACGACAATATTTACCGATTTTTTATTATCCCGATATCTTTCTCTTGATGATTCAGACCATGTGTCAAATACATTAGCAATTTCTTTTAAATAAATAGGGTTACCATTTTTATCTACCTTAATAATTATATTGCCAATTTCTTCGCTAGAATTAAATTTATTATTTGCTCGGAGTAAGTATTTTGTATTATTTACCTCAATCTTTCCTCCAGTAAGATTAATATTTTGTCTGAGAACAGCTGTGTTAATTTGATCAATAGTTAACCCAAAAGCTTGTAGCCTATCTTCATTAATAGATATTTCAATTTCTTTTTCTGGTAAACCATATATGTCGACTTCCGATATTCCATCTGCTGACTTAAGTGCATCTTCAATTTTATCTATTTCTGATTTTAAGTAATTTAAATCATTATTAGAATGAACAGAGAAGCTAATAGTTGGCATGACAAATTCAACTTTCCTTATAAATAATTCATCGACATCTACATTAAAATTAATTTGATCAACAGCATTGTTTACGTTTTGTAGACCAATATACATGTTAGCACCTCTTTCCATTTCTACTGTAATATTTGCTATATTCTCTAAAGAGCTAGATGTTATATCTTTAACTCCTGAAACAGATTCTAACTTATATTCTATTTTTTTTGTAATAGATTCTTCAATTTCTAATGGAGATAAACCAGCTGAGACAGCCTGAATTGAAATTAATCGTGTTGTCATTTCTGGAAAAAATGTAGCACGTAAACTATTTAACCCTACAATACCAAAGGCGAAAATTAAAAACATTAACAGATTAGCTGTTATTGGGTATTTAATAAAATATGATATGATGTTTTTCATTTACTATTAATTTACAGGCATGCCATCATGGAAGTAATTTTGATATTTATTTACAATACAATCATTAGAATTAAGATTGTTAATAATTACTGAGTCATTTTGATAGACCAAGATGTTAATACCTTTTTTATAGATAGTGTCATTCTTAAGTATAAGAATATTATTCTGTTCTATAATTTTAGTTCGTGCTATTTTATAAGAATTATTAATTGTATTACATATAATTTTTCCCTGGACATACATTCCGTCTTTTATTAATGAATCTTTTATTGAAATAAATAAATCAATGCTTTGGGTCATTTCGTTGATGTTGTTTCCTATTTTTTTTACTTCGCCTATAATATTTTTATTTAAATCTTCGGAGTATATATTCACTTGATTGCCCGTATTAATAAGTCGTGATTCTTGTAAGCTTACTGAAGTAATTATTTCATAATTATTAAGATTAATGAATTCCCCCAAAGGCTGCCCTATAATAACAGGAGATCCTTCATCAATAAGAGCCTGTGTGATAACACCGTCAAAAGGAGCTTTAATCTGATACTTATTTAATCTATTTTCTAATGACTTTATCTTGTAATAGCTTGAAAAGACTTTTTTAGATGAAAGAAAATTTCTCTCTTTGCTAGTTGTTGTTTTTGGTAAATCAGATATCTCTAAGTCCAATTTAAAATTATTAATATACTTTTGGAATTTATTTCCTAATGTTGGAAAGTCGATTTTTAAATCAGGTAAAACATTTATGAGTAATGCTAAAAAATCACTTTTTATAGATTTTAAATCCATAGATATATCATCATCTTGAACACTAAGTAAAATTTCACCTTTTTTAAAAAATTCACCTATTTCAAATCTTGAGTTTTGTAATTCTGAAACCCCATTTACTTCAGATATTATATTTATTTTATTTACGGATTTTATTTTTCCCGAAAAGTCAACAATTGGAATATGATTTTTTGCTTCAATTGAATCACAAGTTGTGATCTTTTTTGTGTTTTTCTCTAATTCAGTTGTTTCATCTTTGCTATTATTGATATGGTTTTTGACTATTAACACAGTAATAAAGACCGTGAATAGTAATCCAATCGCTATAATTAGTTTTTTTTGTTCACCCATATTTCAAGTATTATTGTATAAATATATTCTAAAAAAGCTATACAAACATTAAAATATTATAATTATTTTATGTTTCATTCTTCGCGAAGCACAAATATATATAAAATAGAACCGAACCAAATGAAAACAAAAACGAATTATAATAATAATAATTTGAACATTTTATTAGATTTGTAAAAAACTAAAAAACACATAATTATGGCAAATCCAGCTTTAGCAGAATCACAGCTTAGTAAATTAGAAATCGTATCTAATGAAAATGCAATGACAATTAATGGCACGGTAAATAAAACACTGATTAGTTTATCAATTTTATTGATCGCAGCTTCATTTACTTTTGCAAATCCAGTATTAGGGATAAACTTAATTTTACCTGGTTTTATTTTAGGTTTTATCGTTGCTTTGGTAACAATCTTTAAAAAAGAATGGGCTCCTATTACAGTTCCTATATATGCCTTACTTGAAGGACTTGCTTTAGGTGGTATTTCATTAGTCTATGAAGAGTTTTTAAAACCCGAAGGAGGGGGATTTGATGGAATTGTGATACAAGCAATGGGGTTAACAGCATGTATATTATTTGGTCTTTTATTTGCCTATAGAACAAAAATGATTGTTGTAACACAAAAATTGAGATCTATGATCGTCACAGCCACTATTGGAGTTTTCCTGTTTTTCTTATTAAATATAATTATGTCTCTATTCTTTGGTTCAGCATTTGAATCTATGAATCCATTAAATGGTAGTTTAACTAGTATTGGGATTAGTATCTTTATAGTTGGAATAGCTGCTTTTAATCTACTATTGGATTTTGATTTAATAGAAAAAGGAGCAGAAAAAGGATGGCCAAAATATATGGAATGGTATGGAGCATTTGGTTTATTAGTGACATTAGTGTGGTTGTATCTAGAAGTACTTAGGTTATTAGCTAAATTAAGATCTAGATAATGAAGGAAGCTTTTGCCACACTATTAAGTTTTTTGCTATTTATAAGCTGTGTAAATGATAAGATAATGACTGAACCAATTCCCCCATCTGCGATAAAAAAACAAAAACTATTGTCTATACATGGTGATGACCGTATTGATAATTATTTTTGGATGAGATTATCTGATTCTCAAAAAGAAGCTAAAAAACCAGATTCTCAAACAAAAAATGTAATAAATTATTTAAATTCAGAGAATGCATATTTAAAACAAAAAATGCATCATACTGAGGGTTTACAAGAAAGCTTATTTAATGAAATTAAAAACAGAATAAAAAAGGATGATTCTTCTGTTCCGGTAAAAATCAATAACTATTACTATTACACAAGATATGAACAAGACAAAGAGTATCCATTTCATTGTCGAAAACATACAGGAAGTAACTCAAAAGAAGAGATATTGCTAGATGTCTCTGAGATGGCAAAAAATTATGAATATTATTCTGCTGTAGGTCTTTCTGTTAGTACTAATGAAGAAATGCTAGCATATGGAGTAGATACTGTTTCCAGAAGAGAATATACTATTTATATAAAAAACTTAATAACAGGAGAAATATTAAGTGATAAAATAGAAAGCACTACAGGTCAGATTGTTTGGGCAAATGATAATAAAACATTGTTTTATTCAAAACAAGATCCAGTAACACTTCGGTCACATAGAATATACAAACATGTATTAGGTACTGATCAGTCAGAAGACATTTTAGTTTATGAAGAAATAGACGACACTTTTGGTTGTTATGTTTCTAAAACAAAATCAAAAAAATATATCATTATTGGTAGTTATCAAACACTTTCAACCGAGTATAGATATATAGATGCTGATGCACCAAATTCTAATTTTTCGATCATTCAAAAGCGTGAAAAGAACCTAGAGTATAATATATATCACTATGAAGATCACTTTTATATTTTAACAAACTATAATGCTAAGAATTTCAGAGTTATGAAAACCCTGGTTTCTAGTCCAGAAAAAGAAAATTGGACTGAAGTTATTGCTCATCAAAAGGATGTGTTAATTGAAGGTATAGATATCTTTAAAAATTATTTAGTTATTGAAGAAAGAAAAAATGGATTAAATAATATTAAAATTATTAATTGGATAGATAATAGTGAATACTATATGGAATTTAAAGACCCAGCTTATTATGTTTCGACTATGTCTAATGTTGAATTTAATACTGATATTTTAAGGTTTTATTATACTTCTATGACTACTCCAGGCAGTGTGTTTGATTTTAATATGACAAATAAAAATAAAACTTTATTAAAACAAGATGAAATTTTAGATTCTAGTTTTTCTGCTGACAATTATCAGTCTAAACGTTATTATGCAAAATCAAGAGATGGTAAAAATATACCGATTTCATTGGTTTACAAAAAAGGAGTTCAAAAAAATAAAAAAAACCCCCTATTACTTTATGCATATGGGAGCTATGGAAGTAGTATAGATCCATATTTTAGTTCTGTTAGGTTAAGTTTGTTAAATAGAGGATTTATTTTCGCCATTGCGCATGTAAGAGGTGGCGAAGAATTAGGTAGAGAATGGTATGAGGAGGGTAAATTATTAAATAAAAAAAATACTTTTTATGATTTTATTGATTGTGCAGAATTTTTAATAAAAGAGGACTACACTAACCCTAATCATTTGTATGCTTCTGGTGGTAGTGCAGGAGGTTTATTAATGGGGGCAATAATCAATATGAGACCTGACCTTTGGAATGGTGTTGTTGCTGCTGTACCTTTTGTAGATGTTATATCAACTATGTTAGATGAAAGTATTCCGCTAACAACTGGTGAATTTGATGAGTGGGGCAATCCAAAGGATAGTATATACTATGAATATATTAAATCATATTCTCCATATGACAATATTGAATCCAAAGACTATCCTAATTTACTTGTTACTACTGGATTTTGGGATAGTCAAGTACAATATTGGGAGCCAGCCAAATGGGTGGCTAAACTCAGAGAATATAAAACAAATGACAACTTATTATTATTAGACTGTAATATGGAAGTGGGACATGGTGGCGCTTCAGGAAGGTTTAAAAGATTTAAAGAAGTTGCTTTAGAATATGCTTTTCTATTAGATCTAGAAAATATCAATAGATAATTATTTTTTTTCACAGTATACAATGTAATACCTAGGGGTTACCATTCTTAAAAAAGGTCTAATTCCAAATTGTATTTTTCCTTTTGGAATCCATTTTTCAGAATCAATAATTTTCCATCCGGTTTGTTGTAATAAAAAGTCAAACTGCTTTACTTCAAATTCGTGATAATGTTTATCCCAGTCATCATGTTCATTCCAATAAGCATTAGCAAACCATAATTTTAAAGGAACAGAGGCAATTAGTTTTTGTGTTTTTATTTCTTTTAAAATATTAAAAGGAGCTAACATGTGTTCAAAGATTTCAAATGCTGTCACTAAATCGCACTTAGTTTTTAGAACAGATTTATATTCAATATCAAGATTTTCACCATTTGTATTAATGACATCATAACCTGTCTGTTGAATTTTTTTTGATAATGTGTTTTGAGTCCCAAGATCAAGAATTTTTGTTGGTGGGGAAAAGTGTTTAGATAAAAAAGAAATTGTTTTTTTATGTCTCCAGTTAGTAGTTTTATCCATTGTAGTAGGATTTTGTGATCGCGGCAGGATTCGAACCTGCGACCGTCTGCTTAGAAGGCAGATGCTCTATCCAGCTGAGCTACGCGACCATATAAATTTTACGCGAATTTAATAAAGAAATTTAAATTAACTGTTTATTTTCTTTCTAAAAAAAAAAGCGGAGATTTCTCTCCGCTTTCCAAAAGAAACAGTTTCCTGTTACTTTATTAAATCCCTGGATACAAATTTTAATTTCTCTAGTGTAAAAACACTGCGTCAATTAAAACCTTATCTACCCTGTTTGAGCATCGCTACTCGTAAAACAGCTAACTGTTTAAAGACCCTTATAAAAAACAAAAAGCATCTTTCGATATTATTTTATTTTAATGAAACCCATTCGGATTTCGAAAGGCCCAAAATCGGTTCAAATAATAAAATTATCACCAATCATAAGAGGTTTTTCAACCTCTGGGTAGTTTAGGTTTACACTCAAAATAAAATCATTATTTCTAATGTCCCTTAGGATTGGCAATCTATTTTATAAAAATTTTTCAATTTTAATAAGCAAATGTTCGACGTTTCTACAAGTAAAAACTTAAATTTAACCAACATTCCACTGCCTCTCCGACGAATGGTTTGAAACTTTTCAAACATTTCATATCCATCGATAAATCAAACGTACAAAAAATATATAAAGTCGAAAAAAATAATCTTATTACTTATTAAAACAATATCAACAAATTTTATTAACAATGTTGATAACCTAATTCTTAATCAGTAAATTCATTAAAAACGAAAATAAAAGATTAGAATTAATACATGCTCTGAAAAATATTTTTTTTTCATTATCTTTATAGGATAATAATTTAAACCCCTATATATCATGAAAAGAACTTTTCTATATTTCTTCATTTTATTATGTTCATCGTTATTACATTCTCAAAGTTTAAATTTTCAAGCTACTGGTGTCGCTCCAGATTGGTTTGCTGATGATTTAAGTGGAACAATGCATACTTTATACAATGATTATTTAGATAATGGTCAAATTGTTGTGTTAGAATTTATGAATGTTAATTGTGGAGCTTGTCAAACCTATGCACCATATGTAAAAGATTTTCACGAATCATATGGCCCTTCGGGATCTAATCAGGCTACACTGATTGCATTAGATATTAATACGGGCAGTACAAATGCCCAATGTTTAAATTATGTGGAAACTTACGAAGTTGATTATACATTAATCAATGGATACCCAACAAGCCATTATGGTGGAGAAATTGTATATACTCCTACTTTTTATATTATATTTCCTGATGGCACTTATACTAATGTATGTACATCATACTGTGAAAGTTCTTCTTCCGCAATTAATATAAGTCAAGATTTAGGTCAAATTGTAGATAATTGGGTTGCTATGAGTATGGGTGCTAATCCATGGGGTGATGCTCCAGACACTGATTGTAATGCTACTATTTTACTTCAACCATCTACAATAATTACACTTGATGGAACTGACTTAGAATTAGGTGCTTGGATTGGAGCTTTTTATACTGATTCTGATGGAGATATGGCTTTCGGTGGTGGAATTCAATGGAATGGAGAAACAACATCAATAGCTGCTTGGGGTTCTGAAGCTGGTATGAATAATGGTTTTGCTGGTGGTGAAGAATTTAATTTTGGTATAATAGACCCTGCTTCAGGAGAAACAATATATTCTACAGATGCTGTATACTCATTTGGTGAAAGTACTTATGGATGTAATGGTTTGTCAGGTCTATCTAGTATATCATTCATATCATCAGGAGATGAAACAACAACATGTGTAGACGATGATACAGCTGTTGCGGCCTTTGGTGGTTGTGCAGGTGCCATTGCTGCTCTTGGATGTGACTTTGTTTTTGCAGGTGTGCCAATAGGAGAATCTTGTCCAGTAAGTTGTGATTCTTGTGATGGTGATGAAGCAGAACCTGTTTTAGGTTGTACTGATGAATCAGCAGATAATTTTAATGCTTCTGCTACAGAAGATGATGGTTCTTGTGTTATTTCAGGATGTATGTGCGAATTAGCAATGAATTATAATATTGAAGCAAATAATGCTGACACTTCTTGTATTATTATGTCTGGCGGATGTAGTGATTCATCTGCATTAAACTATTCAGGTGATTTATGCACCTCTTCTATGTTTATTGCTGAAGATTGTGAATATCCTCTAGGAGATGTTGATGTAGAATGGGGTGATGAACCAGATACAGACTGTAATGCTACTATATTAATACCAGCCGATGCGAATATTTTAATTAATGGTGATTCACCATCCGCAGGGGATTTAATAGGTGTTTTTTATACGAATTCTAGTGGTGGTTTATCTTTAGGTGGAGTTGCTGAATGGACAGGAGATGTAACATCAATAGCTGCCTGGGGCTCAGAAGCGGGTTTAAATAATGGATTTCAAGCAGGAGAAGAATATATATGGTATGTGTATGACAATGAAACAGGACAATCTATTGCTGCATCTGATGTTCAAATGAGTTTCGGTGATAATAACTATTCTTGTAATGGACTTTCTGGGTTATCCTCATTATCAGCTTTTGGCACTATACCAGGATGTATGGATTCAACAGCATTTAACTATAATGAAAATGCTGAAGAAGAAGATGGATCTTGTTGTTATATAGCTGGATGTACAGATATTACAATGTTTAATTATGATCAAACAGCATGTTTTGATGATGGTTCATGTGTATTTGTTATGACAGGATGTACAGATTCAGCAGCATTTAATTATGATCTTTTTGCAAACACGGAAGATGGGTCTTGTTGTTATATCGCTGGATGTACAGGGGCTGATTCAATTAACTACAATGAAGATGCATGTGTTGATGATGGTTCTTGTATTATTGCTGTTCAAGGATGTATAGATTCAACAGCGTTTAATTATAATATGAATGTGAACACAGATGATGGGTCTTGTTGTTATATAGCTGGATGTATGGATTCATCCGCATTTAACTACAATTCTAATGCATGTTATGATAATGGCTCATGTGAAGCTATTTCAATTGGTTGTTTAGAAGAAGGTGCATGTAACTATGATTCATCAGCTAATACAGCGGGAGATTGTGATTTTGGTACTTGTGCTGGCTGCACAGACTTAACTTCATGTAATTATGATAGTAATGCTACTATTGATGATGGCTCTTGTTTAGAACTTGATGAATGTGGTGTTTGTGGAGGGGATGGTATTCCAGAAGGTGCCTGTGATTGTGATGGGAATATAGATTTAGGATGTGGGTGTGGAGAATCTGCTCCATCTGGTTGTGATAATATTTGTGGATCAACAGCATTAATTGACGATTGTGGTGAATGTGGTGGAGATAATAGTGCTTGTAGTGGATGTACAGATTCTAACGCATTTAATTATGATTCAAATGCATTGATAGATGATGACTCTTGTGAAACTAGCCCATTTGGAAATGAACCAGATACTGATTGTAATGCAACAATACTTATCCCAGAGGATGTAAGTATTAGTATTGATGGCTGGT
>PAMG01000042.1 GCA_002707245.1 Flavobacteriales bacterium | reverse complement strand
TTTATTTGATTTTTTTCTTCTTTTGTTTTATTTGATTGATTTGATAAATATCTTGCATACTGGTATTCTTGTTTTGCAGTGTTAAAATCAGCTTCTATAAATGCTATATAACCTCTAAGTATATGTAGTAGTGTGCCGTCTTTTATGTTTAGTTGAAATAATAGTTTTTTAAAATCAAGAAAGTCTAAATATATATCTTCCTCATGTTTTTCGAGGTGTTGAGTGTAATTGTATAGGTTTTTAAACTGTTTAGATTTAATATGATGTTTTAGTTTGTGTTCAAATTCAAGTGTTGATTTTATTAATAATAGTTTGAAGTATTCGGAGTTAATGTCTCCTTTTAGAAGCATGAAATTTTCTAATACGGATGCGGTAAGATGTCCAAATCCAATTGCTTCGATACTTAATACTTTATTTAACTCCTCTTGGTTTTTACAGAAACCACGAACTTTTTCCCAGTCAAGTTTTCTATAATCTAACATGAAATTGATGTTGTTCCTAGCCCAATACATCATTTGAGGATCTTCTAGCATTAGTGAGAAATAATATGCAGCTAATTCTACTGATGCAGGAATAGAATCATTAATCAAAACAATCTTCTCTTTTCTATGTGAAACCCAGAAAATTGACCCCGCATAGTGAGATAGTGCAAGGAGATTATTTTTATCTTTTAAAGTGTCTTCGTAAAAATTAATAAAGTAATCTGATCTAACTCCGTTTAAAAATTTTCTATCTAAATAGTCAGCATATTTTTGTTCAGTTAACATATATGGAGAATGAGTTTTTCTAATAATCCATTCATATTCTCCATATTTTGCCTTTTCTTTTATGTCATCATCAAGAAATAGATGTGGCATGAAATAAAGTAATGAGTAGCCTGCATAAGAGTTGAATTCATCCCAGCTTCCACCTGCATTAGTTTTACTGGGATATAATAAAGTGCAGCTAATTATAATTAGAAATAATTTTTTCATATTGGTCATGTTTTTTATTAAAAAACTTAGAGTCTAAGCTGAAAAATATAATTTCCAGAGAGTCTTGTTTTATGTTTTTTGTTAAGTAATCTATCATATTTGATATGTTTTCTATTTTCGGTTCTTCATATCTAATAATATCTCTTTTGTTAATAGGGATGTTTTTAAAATAAAATGGTTTGTTTGATTTGAATAGATTTGGTTTTATTTCTTGAAGCTCTTCGGTGTTGTAATCCTCTAATGTGGTATTACTGATTAATCTTTGAATTTTTTCATATTGAAAATGTACACCCCATGAAAATGCGGGTAGCGCGACTTTTATTTTTAGTGGATATTTATTAATGTGCCCATTTAAATATGAATGAGCTAAATTATAATTGTAAATAGAGTTTTTTTGATTAAATATAGCTGGACTAGTTAGGTTATATATCATTAAAACTCCGGTTTCTACATCTGGAATTCCTGTTATCTTAGAGTGTTTGATTTGGTGAAGTCGAAGAGTCACTTCAGTTAGGTATCCATTCTGTTTTAAATATTTTAGAAACGAGAAATAATTGTTTTGTGTTTCTATTGTCCAGTCGCAATCTATTTGAATATTTTTAACATCTTTCAAATATTCAAAATCCTTTATTTTTTGTTGAAAAAACTCATAAAACTCTTTCCCATTTTTCATTTTAAACACTTTGTTTTCAATAAAAAATACAGGTATAATATGTTTGTTTGATTCAATTATGTTAGATATACTTGGTGTTTCTATTTTCTTTGTTGATTCAGACCATTTAAAATCACATATTTTTAAATATATACATTTAATAGAGCTAGTATTGAGAATTTCTTTTTGTTTTTGTGTTAGGTATGCGTTGTTTTTCCAATAATAGACTGAGAAACTAATATCTTGAATTGGTTTGTTACATGAGCATAGGGTGGTTATTATAATTAATATATTCAATAATGCTAGGTATGTTAATTTTCTCATACTTAATGTTCGTTCTTGTTTTAAATTATTTCTATATAATATAGAGTGTGTAAAGCTATATTTTAAGATGTGTGATTTTTCACCATTTTATGACAGCTTTCCTGATGCTATTGTAGCATTTTTGATGATATTAAAATAGAAAAAAAGAAGATGTGTTATTTTGTGTTGAAAAAAAGTTTTTCAACATATTTATTAAGAATGAATTTGAGTTCTTTTTGTTTAAAATAAAATTTATGCAGATTTTCTAAAAAAAAGATATAATAATCCTCCAGTAATGAGTGCATAAAGCCCTTTTATTGGCCCGAGATTTTGTGCACTACCTATTATATTTGATTCTTGTAGCCAAGAAAAAACAGCAAACATAATTCCGAAAGATGAAATAAATAGCCAAATTTCTTTTTTCATAAATAGATGTTTTTTTATATAATTAATAGTTTAAATATAGTTAATTATATTTTGCTGTTAATCCTATGAAAATGGTCCTTGGTTGAGATGGGCCATAGATAAAATTACTATCACGATATTTTCCAACATCAAAGTCATTTTGATATGAATTAAGTATATTTTTGACTCCCGCAAATAAATCAATTTTGAAATCTTTGTTTGTTATTTTTAATGTGTAGTTTAATTTGCTGTTAATTTCATGGAATGTGGATGTTGTTAATATTTCGTCTTCCATTTGGTTTTCAGCTCCGCTTAAATGAGGCACCTGCATCTTCCCAGTATAAATGTAATTAAAGTTTAAAAATATTTTTTTCGCAGGATATATACTAAGTATTGCAAATCCATAATTTTCAGGTGTTCTCATAAAGTTTGTAGTTGGACTTATTCCATTAATATATGTGACAGGATTTTGAAATTGGCTAGACTGGATTGTGAAGCCTGATTCAAATTGCACTTTTTGGTTATAGTTAAATCTGAATTCACAAGTTATGCCTTGTACTTTTGCATTATCTCCATTTTGTTTTTCAAATATTTCTCCAAATTCATCCGCACCTATTGGGTGTAAGAGAAACGTGTTTTTTATTTGTGTCACAAACACATCTATTGTAAATCCATATATATATCTATCTGAACTTAAGTCATAGTTTATTGAGCCGCTAATACTTTCTGATGTTTCTGGTTTTAATTCGGAAGCAAGATTGACGCGTGATACACCACCTCCAGCAAATGCTATGTGTAAATCTGTGTCAAATGCTTGTGGTGCTCGAAATCCTTCTCCATAACTTAGTCTTATTTGTGATTTCTCAAATTTATACAACAAGGAGTATCTTGGACTTAATATGTATTTCTCAATTAAATTATGTTGGTCTAATCTTATTCCAGATAATAGGCTTAATTTTTTAGACAGTGTCCAGTCACTTTGTAAAAAAGCAGCTGTATTTTGAGTTTCTTGATCAATTTTATAATTATATGCTTTAATTTCATCAAACACATTGTCATATAGATGTTCTATTCCTAATGATAACGTGTTGGGACCTATTATGAAATTATTTATTTTTCGATTAATTTGTAATCCAGTATTCAGCGTATTAATATTAGAGTTTCCATATGGAGGATTATCTAGATAGTTTTCTACTTCATCTTCTAAATCCGGAAATATTCCTGTGAAATGATTCCTCTCTGTGTTTTGTGCTCCTAAATACGTAAATAGTGATAAATGATCATTGAAATTAACTTCATAATCTAAGCTTGTTATCCAGTTTGAATGTGTTCTTTCTTCAGCTTGTTTTTTCAGGTGAGGGTCTTGTTCTGATATTTCTCCTCCAAATCGATATTCGTTTATTTTATTTAGACTGATTTCTAATCTTTGATTTTTTCTAGGTTTTAGAAATGCGTTGATTCCAAATGCAAAATTATTTAGTGAAGGTATCTCAGAAAAAGAATCATTATTATGATCATATAGTCCCCTTCTTCTATTATGTATTAAAATAGAAATTCCGGCCTTTTTGGTTCTTGAGATTTTGGTTGTGTTTGCTGAGATTAAATTGTCATGAGTTTGATTGTTTATTAAGCCAGAATGATAATTAAATTCAAAGTTGTTTTTTAGAGGTTTTTTCATGATCACATTTACTGTTCCAGCAATAGAGCTGGATCCATATAAAGATGAGCCAGCTCCTTTTATAACCTCAATTCTGTCTATCATGTTAGTTGGTATTTGTTCCATGCCATATAGACTCATTAATGGACTAAATATAGGTCGTCCATTAATTAAAATTTGTGAATAACCTCCTTGTAGTCCATTTATTCGAAGTTGTGTGTAGTTGCAGGTTTGACAGTCTGTTTCTATCCTAACCCCTGGTTGAAATTTTAGCCCTTCAGAAAGATTGCATGCTTGTATATTATTTAGTGTGGTGTGGTTGATTGTGTTTACAATAACTTGTGAGTTGGTTCTTTGTTTGGTTGTTTTTGTTCCGGTAATTACAACTTCATTTAGTCGCTGAATAGAGTCATTTTGAGAATAAATTTTTTCAGAACTTTTGATTAAGCAAAAAACAATAAGAAAGATATATAAAGATTTCTTTAGTATTTTATTGGAATATAATAGGGATTTCAATTTTTTCATCTTTTCTTTTTACTTTTACTATTGTGGTATCTCCTTTTTTAAACTGACTTAGCCCTTTCATATAGTCCATCATATTTAGTATTTCTTTGTTTCCCATTTTAATAATTATGTCATTCTTTAAAACACCAAATATAGATGCTGTTTTTCCTTTTGAAACACCGTCTACTCTTAGTCCAACACCATCATACAGATAGTCAGGCATAATACCTAATGTCACATTAAATTTTGGCGTTTTTGTGGTGTCTGATTGTGTTTCTTGAAAATCAAAGTTTTCTATTGTGTGTGATTTCGTTATTAGTAATTCTACAAAAGACATAATAGTATACATGCCCTGAAAATTTATTTTTTCTACATCATCAGTTGGTTTATGATAATCTTCATGTTGACCTGTGAAGAAATGTAATACTGGTATATTTTGAAGATAAAAAGATGTGTGGTCAGAGGGTCCTATTCCAGATTCAGATTTAATTAACTTCAAATTAAATAATGAATTTGTGTTTTCAAGTAAGTTGTTCCACTCAGTACTTGTTCCTGTTCCATTAATTGCTATTTCATTATTCTGGTTTAATCTTCCAATCATATCAAAATTAATCATAAATCTCACTGTATTTAAGTCAATAGTAGGGTTTTTTGCAAAATATGACGACCCTAATAATCCTTCTTCTTCACCAGAAAATGCGATAAATAAATAATTATATAATTTGTTTGGACATAGTTCATTAATAAGTTGAAGTAAAACACTAACTCCACTTGCATTATCGTCTGCACCATTATGGATAGCTTTTTTCCCTGTATGTAGTGATCCAGTGTGACCATATCCTAAATGATCGTAGTGTGCACCAATTATAATAGTTTCATTTTGATTATTGTCACAATAGCCAATAACATTCATTCCTTTTATTTTTTTGGTTGTATTATTTGAATGAGGGTTTAGACTTTGTGTTGTTTTAAAAATCTGATAGTAACCTTTGCTTCCTTTTTTTTTTAGTCCATATTTTTCAAACTCATTTTTTATATATTTTGCAGCCTTTCTTTCACCATTTGTACCTGTCTTTCTACCTTTAAGTTTATCTGAAGCAAGAAATGTTATATCTTTTTTCATCTGATTAATTAAGGTAGTTTTTTCAGTTTGTGAAAACAAATAATTGGAGGCAAATACTAGTATTAGTATAGTTAGTGAGTTTTTCATATAGAAATAATTATTTTTGCTTAAAATGTTATCAAAAATATGAAACCATTTTATTGTTTTTTTATAATTCTACTTTTATTTTCTTGTGTGCAAAATAAAAAGGAGAAAACTCAAGTTGTAGAAGATAAGTATTCTAGTTCTTCTTTATCTTATCCGGAAGAAATACATATCACTAATATTAAACAATTAACTTTTGGCGGTGATAATGCTGAAGCTTATTGGAGCTTTGATGATAGCAGATTGGTTTTTCAAGCAAAAAATGATTTATGGGGAGCAAAGTGTGATCAGATGTTTATTACAGACACAAATAATTATAATATGCATACTTCTATACCTGACTTAGTTAGCACTGGCTTTGGAAGAACAACTTGTTCTTATTTTTTACCAGGAGATTCAACTATATTATATGCATCTACCCATTTGTCAGACTCTTTGTGTCCACCTGTTCCTGAAAGAAGAGAGGATGGTAAATATGTATGGCCAATTTATGATTCGTTTGATATTTTTATTTCTGATTTAAAAGGAAATATTATTCATCAATTAACAGATTTAGATGGCTATGATGCAGAAGCAACTGTTTCACCTAAAGGAGATAAAATAGTTTTCACATCTATTAGGTCTGGTGATTTAGAACTTTATACTTGTAATTTAGATGGAACAAATGTTAAGCAAATAACCAATGAATTAGGATATGATGGAGGTGCATTTTTTTCAAATGATGGCAGTAAATTAATTTTTAGAGCATCTAGACCGAAAACAAAAGATGAAATTGAAGAATATAAGTCTCTATTGGCTAATGGTTTAGTTCAGCCCACTAACATGGAATTGTTTATTTGTAATGTTGATGGAACTGATTTGAGACAAATCACTTCTTTGGGTGGTGCTAATTGGGCTCCTTTTTTCCATCCATCTGATCAAAAAATTATTTTTTCCTCTAATCATAAGTCAAAAAGAGGTTTTCCTTTTAATTTATTTATGATTGATGTTGATGGTTCTAATTTGAAACAAATAACATATGATAATATGTTTGATGCATTTCCAGTTTTTTCAAATGACGGGCAAAAAATAGTTTTTTCATCTAATAGGAATAATGGAGGTACTAGAGAAACCAATTTGTTTATTGCTGATTGGAAAGATTAATAAAAACAATAATAGCATGAATAAAGAAGATATAATAGAATTAATATTAAGAGAGCGACGGAAGCAAGATGATAAATGGGGTGAGCAAAATCATGATGTGTATAAATGGCTTGCAATTCTTGGAGAAGAGGTAGGGGAGGCTAATAAAGCTGCTCTTGAAGACTCCAGAAATGATTTGATTAATGAACTTATTCAGATTGGTGCTGTTACTGTTGCAATGATAGAAAGTTTAAAGAGAAATAATTATTAATGCTTATCTTGGTCTAAAAATATTAAGTTATGGATTATACAATAATATTTCTAAAATATTTGGGGGTTTTTTATTTGCTTTATGGTCTTTCTTCTTTGTTGAATAAAAAAATTAGTAATACTTTAATGACTCTTGTGAAGGATGATGGTCAGTTGTTTTTCTTGGGTTTTATGACGATACTGTTTAGTATGCCTATTGTTCTTTTGCATAATATTTGGGATTCTTATTTAGCAGGATTTGTGAGTTTTTTTGGTTGGGCAACTTTGCTGAAGGGTTTTTTTATATGGTCTTTCCCAGATTACATAAAATCTAAGGCTGAGTCACGTCTTAATGAGCGAAACTTAAAAATGAGATCAGTGTTCTCTTTGGTCTTAGCGTTGGTGTTGCTTTATTTTGCTTGTAATCCTTCTTGTTTAATTTAAGTTAAATGAATATTAATTCATATTTAGATAAATTTAATTATGTTTCATTAGATGAAGTAAAAAACGTTAAGCTAATGAATAGAATGGATCAAAAGTTTGTTTTTCAAATAAATGATTTGTCGGATTTACTTACCAAACTCCATTCTTCATATAATGTGTTGGAGGTTGATGGTGAAAAAGTTCAAACATATAAAACTTTGTATTTTGATACTGAAGATAAAGTGTTTTTTCTCCAGCATCATAATTCTCGAGTTAATCGAAATAAGGTTCGCTTTAGAGAATATGTGGGAAGTGGTTTGGTCTTTTTAGAAGTTAAATTAAAAAACAATAAGGGGAAAACTATAAAAACCAGAATGAAAGTAGATGCCATTTCAAATCATTTAAGTTTAGAGCATCGGAATTATCTTACACAAGTTATTGGTGAAAAAATAGATTTAATACCACAGCAATGGATTTTTTTTAATCGCATTACTTTTGTGGATAAATTATGTACGGAAAGATTGACGGTGGATTTCAATGTTGAGTTTTCAAAAAAGCAAAAGTCTGGAAATTTTCACAACCTAGTCATTGCGGAAATTAAAACAGAACGTTCGAATGTGTCTTCAGTGTTTAAGTCTATAGCTAAAGAAAAACATATCATACCTACTCGTTTTAGCAAGTATTGTATGACGACTATTGATCTTGATTCAGACGTTAAGTATAATAGGTTTAAAGAAAAATTATTATTATTGAATAAATTAAAGCAATTATAATGGAGTTATTATTATTAAATATCATACAAAGTTCAGAGTTTTTAGGAGCTCCTCTTTTCGACTCAGAAGATTTTTGGAGACTTATATTAAAAACAATATTTAATTTAAGTATTATTTTATTATTGGTGAGGGGTATTTATTATCCTATTACAAAAAATAAAGATTATCTTTTCACTTATCTTCTGATAAGTTTGACAGTATTTGTTTTGTGCGTATTGCTGGATGATGTAAAACTTCAATTAGGTTTTGCTCTTGGTCTTTTTGCTATTTTTGGTATTATTAGATATCGTACAGATCCTATTCCTATTAAGGAAATGACTTATTTGTTTTTAGTTATTGGGGTTTCTGTTGTTAATGCTCTTGCAAATAAAAAGATTAGTCATGCAGAATTATTGTTTGCAAATTTAGTTATTGTTTTTGTGACTTATGGAATGGAGAGGTTGTGGCTTTTAAAGCACGAGTCGAGAAAAAATATAACTTATGAAAAAATTGAACTTATTGTTCCTGAAAAACATGATGAATTATTAACTGATTTAAAAAAAAGAACTGGAATAGATATTATTCGTTTTGAAATAAAGAGAATAGATTTTCTAAGAGACACCGCAAATATTTGCATTTACTATTATGAAAAAGATATTAGTTAGAATTATTTTTTTTTTTGTATTTATTAGCTTTATACATGCTCAGGAAAACGATGTGCAAAGTTGGAGTAGCTTTGAGTTAGGGTGTAAGCCTATGTCTAATTTATCATTAACATACAACAATGGAGTTAGGTTTGCAGAGGATGTTTCAGAGATGTCGAGGTATTTTTTTGATTTTAAAATCAAAAGAAAACATAGTAGATTGTTGAGTTATGCTGTGGGGTATAGATATTTATTTGATTTTAATAAAAGTGATAACGCTACTAATATCCATAGAAAAAAACGTTGGTATTTAGACTTTTATTTAAAACAAGCGGTCTCTCAAAAGATAAAATTTTCATCAAGAACTAGGTTTCAGTCTCAAATGAGTGTGACATTTTTAAATCACTCAGAATTAAAAAACAAGTTAAGGCAAAAGTGTAAGTTTTTATATAATTTTCAAAAATCTGATTTAGCTGCTTTCTTTTCTATTGAAGCTTTTTTTCTTTTAGATGATAATGTTGAGAAATTAAGGTATCAAGTATGGTGTCTTAAGTCAATTTCTAAAAAAACTAATCTGAGTTTGAGTTATATGATTCAGCAAGAGTTGATTGATTCAGATTTATTTTTTGTTATTCGATCAAAATTGTCTTACGATTTTTAAAGTTATGGAATTTTCATTATTGGTATTTGAATTTGTACATTTATTGTTTACCAATATGCTTTTACTATGAGATTGTTGTTTTTTCTTTCCTTTTTTATATGTTTTGTTTCTTTTTCTCAAAATCTACCGGAACAGTATTATTTTTCTGATAATAATCAGCGACTCATTAGGGGAGGTGAAGAGGTTTTAGGGTTTTATTCGGAGTTGGAAATAGATACTATTTTTTTATTTTTTGATCAAAATGATTATTGGACTCAACTACTTGATAATTATTGTGACAAGATGAATATCCCTGCTACCATGGTTTATAATGGATTGACTTTTAATGAAGTTGGTGTTAGGTTTAAGGGGCAGACCTCATTTTTTAATACAAATGGTGAAACTGGAGGTGGTGGTCCTGGAGGGGGTGGTCCTGGAGGTGGTGGTCCTGGTCAATCTGTAGATACTGATAAAAAATCTTTTAATATTGAATTAGATTGGGTGAATAGTCAAGATATTGATGGTTATGAGACTTTAAACCTTAATAATTGCTATCAAGACCCTAGCTTTTTAAGGGAGTTTCTCTTTGAAAAGTTATCTAGAAATTATATACCATCTGTTAAGGTGAACTTTATACAATTAATGATTAATAATCAAAATTGGGGCATTTATCCAAATGTACAGCAATTAGATAAACAGCATGCTGAGGAATGGTTTTTTGATGATGAATGTACGAGATGGAGAGCAGAAGATCCTAATAGTGAGGCACCTGGCTGTGGTCAGCCTAGTAGTGGAGGCGGTCCTGGTGGAGGCGGTCCTGGGTCTGGTCCAAATTTTGGGGCAGGAACATCATCTATGAATTATTTAGGATTAGATACTTTGAGCTATTTAGATTATTATACTTTAAAAAAAACATACAAAGACAATCCTTGGCTTGATTTAGTGAATGCATGTAAGGTAGTTGATGAGGTTAATCAAGTAGATGATTCACAAGTTTACGTTTTTTTAAATGAATATCTAGATTTAGATGCTACTTTATGGCATTTGGCTAATGAAATTATTTTTTCGGATGATGATAGTTATATTAATAAAGGAGGGATGGATTATTATATTTATTATGATAAGCATAATGAAAGGATTTTACCAATAGAGTATGATGGAAATACTGTTTTTGGAAACACTAATTGGAGTCCTTTTTATCATGAGGATGATGTTGATTTCGCATTATTAAACAAATTGTTGTCTGTATCATCTTTAAGACAAAGATATCTTGCTCATTTTAGAACCATTTTAATCAACAGTTTTAATCCTGATTATATTGAATCTCTGATAGACCAGTATACTGATATGATTAATTCTTATGTCTATAATGATCCGCAAAAAATTTATACATATAGTGAATTTTTAAATGAAGTTGAGAATTTAAAAGATTATTTTACAGATAGGTCTAATTATTTGTGGTCAAATAATGAGGTGTCTGAACAGGGTGTGGATATTTTAAATGTAGAGTATTATGTAGGTAATAGTCTATTTGCTCAGCCTTCATCCTTAGATGATGTGTTAATAAGTGTTGAATTAAATATAGAAAACCCAACAACTGTTAATTTATATTATGGAACAGGTTTGACCGGGCGTTTTGATATGGTTGAAATGAACTATAGTTTTGCTACTGGAAATTACAGCTATACGATTCCTGCTTTTTCAGCTGGAGAATATGTTCGTTTTTATATTGAATCTGTGGCTGAAAATGGCACAAGAGTTTATAATCCTCAAGGCGCAGAACATGATGTATATATATATCAGGTAAAAATGGATGACCTTATTTATCTTAATTCAGATGTAGTGATTAATGAAATTATGGCATCAAATGATTTTACAGTTTCTGATGAGGCGGGCGAATATGATGATTGGGTCGAGATATATAATAAAGGTGATCAACCAGTTAGTTTATCTAATTATCATTTAAGTGATGATATGTTAAATTTAAGTAAATATACTTTTCCTGATATTATCCTTGAACCTAGTCAATATTTTATTGTTTGGGCAGATGATGATGAAGAGGAACAGGGTGATTATAATCATGCAACATTTAATTTGTCGGCTTCTGGTGAGCAGCTTTATCTTTCTGATTCAGACTTCAATATTTTAGATCAAGTTGTGTTTGGTGAACAATTAACTGACATGGGTTATGCTCGTGTTCCTAATGGAATAGGTGATTTTGTTATTCAAAACCCTACATTCAATTATAATAATGATGAAAGCTCATTTCAAAATGAATTTAATTCAGTAACTCGAAAGTTAATAAAAACAATTGATTTACTTGGTCGAGAAAATTTGGAAAATAAAATCATGATTAATATGTATGATGATGGGTCAGTAGAAAAAACATATTTATTTAAATAGTTTATGTAAACTAATTATCTTTGCGATAATAATAATAATAATAATATGAGCGATAAGTTAAAACATACTGATGATCAGGGTTGGCTAGAGTATATTTTTGAGAAATTATTATGGCAGACAAGATATGTTGTAATTGCAGCTGTTCTTTGCTCTATTATTTCGGCTATCGTATTATTTTTTATAGGTAGTGCTGAAATTTATACAGCCGCACAGCAATATTTTGCTGGTTTTTCTGAAAATATACAAAAACAAGAACACTCAGCATTATTGATGCATATTATTGCTGCTGTTGATTTATATTTAATAGGTGTTGTTTTAATGATTTTTGGTTTTGGTATTTATGAATTATTTATTTCTAAAATTGACATTGCTAGAGATAATACAAGTATTACAATTTTAGAAATAGAAGATTTAGATCAGTTGAAAAATAAAATTATTAAAGTTGTTATTATGGTTTTAATAGTGTCATTTTTTGAAAGAGTATTAAAGGTTTCGGATGACTATAAGACACCTTTACAAATGATGTATTTTGCTGTGTCTATATTTGCACTATCTCTTGGTGTGTTTTTAATTAAAAAACATGATAATAATGGTTTTAGTAAGTCAAAAAAGGTTAATTCTCGTGAAAAATAAATTAATTTTTTTAATTATATTTTAACTCCATTTTTTATGAAAAAAAATGACTATAAGCGAATTTTTTTAACCCTTTCTTTTTTTATCTTCTTTTTTTGTTCTTTTTCTCAGTCAATTGTAAATACAGAAAAGCTTTTTACTTCTACTCAGAGTGGACTTGTTGTGTCTTCCGAATTGGCTGGAAATTTTATTTCTGGTAATAATGATTTGTTGAAAATGGATTACTCATTAAACTTTTCTTATCAAAATGAAAAGAATAGGTTAATGTTTTTAACATCAGGTGAACATATTAGGAAAAATAAAAATGATGATATTTCTAATGAAATTACTGGTCAGCTTAGGTATATTTATGGTTTTCGTGATAAAATAAAATTCTTTACTTTTTTCCAAGCTCAAACCGCTGGAGCTTTATTGTTAAATGAAAGATTTTTGTTGGGAGGGGGCGTTAGATTTAATGTTTTGCATACACAAACAATAAAATCAAAAGATAATTTTTTTAAATTAGATTTTAGTGGCGGATTAATGCAAGAAAGAGAACTCTTAGATAATGCCACACTTCCTGAATTTGAAGAGTTTAAAACAAATTATACTCGTAGTATCTTTTCTGTAGTTAGTGTGTTAGATTTAGTGGATTCAATTCGTTTAGTTAACACTACATATTTTCAGCAATATGTAAAAGATTTGAGTGACTATAGAGTTTTTCATGAAATGAATCTTATTTTTTCTATTAATGATTGGCTATCTCTCGCTGTAGATTTTGAATATAGATTTGATTCAGATCCTCCTTCTGTTTTGGAAACTAGTGATTATAAGACAACAATTGGTTTTATGTTTGAACTATAATGTAATTTGGTTAGGTTTTTATTCTTTCCAAAAGATGTTATGCGTGATATTTAAATCAACTTTTCCCTCTATGCCCTTAATTGTTCCAGTTCCACTATATTGCCAAATTAAGGGGCATCGATTGTCTAGTAATATAGGTTCTTTTTTTGGTTGATTATTGTCAGGTGATTTTTCTATTCCACTTTGTCTTGCAATCCAGAAATCATATTCTTTAAATTGATTTCTTAAGTACATGTTGTAGAATTTTTGTTGAGTATATATAATTGGTTTTGTATAGTTCTCTTCGATTAGTTTTAAAAAAATAGCAAGCTCCTTTCTTAATTTTTTACTCCCAAATTTACTTTTTTGTTCAATATCTATTACAGGCGGTAACTCTCCTATGTTTGTGTTGTGTTTGGCAAAATTTTTAAATTGTGCTTGAGCATCTTCATTTGGTCTGTAATAGTGGTAAATGCCAACATTAATTTTATTTTTTATAGCATTTTCATAATTATATTGAAATGCTGTGTCTTTCCCATTTGAACCCATTGTGGACCTTATATAAGCAAATTCAATTTTAGGATTTTTGTTTTGTGAGACTTTGCGCCAATTTATTTTGGATGTTTCATTTTGGTAATGAGAGACATCAATTCCATATATTTTTTCACCATTTTCTTTAAAAGATTGACAAAATGTATTACAAGAAGAAAGAATAATGAGTGTGTTACATATTAATATGTATGTGTATATTTTTAGCATCTAATTTAGATATAGTTAATGATTTGTGCTAAAATTGATTGGTTGAAAATGAAATATATAAATGCAGAAAATAGACTTATAAAAAAGAAAACATGAAATTTTCGAAATTTATTAAAAAATGTAACAGATGCTAAAAATAATATTGTAATTACAATCATTAATTGCATAAAATGTTTTATTTCTTGTAAAAGATTTATATCATTTGTTAGAGTTATTTGCTCGTTAAATATTGTATATAAGCCTAGAGGAACTGAAAATGCAATGCAAAGATCAAAAATATTTGAACCAAGTGGATTTGATAGTGCATCTGCCATTTTCCCTTTTTTTGCATCAATGATAGATATAAACAAGTCTGGAATGCTTGATGCAGCAGCAGCTAACAGTAATGCTAGCATCGCGATTGTACCCCATTCAAAAACGCCTAATCCTGGTAATTGATTGAGTCCAAATACTTGAGTCCACCAAGTGTCCCACTTTGCCATGCTTAATAATTCACAAGCTTCTACGCACATCCAAGAAGCTGTTCCTGCAATTAAACACCCAATTATTAGGTTTCTCCATCCTTTTAGCATTTTTTTACCAGTTATTTTTGAGTTTTTTTCTTTCCATTTTTGACTGTTAAGTAAAAATATAACATATATAATGTACACTGCTAGTAATATAATTGCTTCTAATGTATTTAGTTTTCCATCAGAAATGAAAATAAGTAATAGTATTTGAGTGATAATTAAGATAAATCCATCTCTTAAAATCATTTTTTTTTGAATTTTAAGATTGTGTTTTTTGTTGATTAAAATAGTAATTACAACAGCTGGTATAATCAAGATGTTAAATATTGCTGAGCCTACAACGGTTCCCAATGCTGCTGACATTCCACTTGAAGATTCATGTAGTATGAAAAAAAATAAAAAAGATGTAAAAAATTCAGGTAACGAAGATCCTATTGCATTAATTGTGGCTCCTGTTACACCTGGAGGTAGTCGGTGTCCTACAATAACAGCTCCGTTGGAAAATATTTTACAACCTATCCACATACAATAGGATGATACAGCAATAATAAATATTGGAAACAAAAACCCCAATAATACTTCCATGGTTTTTTATTCAAATATTTTTATTCCTTTCTGTTTAATATCATTTAAAATGTCTTCAAACATACCTTCAGCTCCATTCATTTCGAAGCATGTTTTGATTTCCTTTTCTTTGTTTGAGATTGATTTTAAAAGTTCTGCATTACTTTTTAGTGCACTTTTCTTTATTTTTTCTATTTCTTCCTGTGGAAATCTATTGTTTAAGTCATCTGTAATTGGCTTCACAAAGCATGTGCATTTAATGGGGTCTTTTAACTCCATGCTGAAATCAATTTTGGTCCCACTATTTTCATTGCAATAAAGTTGACTAACAGTGTCAATAATACTTGTTCCTGAAAATTCTAAATACCCGATCCAGCATGCTCCTAGAACTAATAGTATTATAATTAATTTAAATAGTGTTTTAGTTACTAGTTTAATAACCATAAATGATATAATTATTGCTGCTATAATTAAAATAATTTGTGTTAATTCCATAGTTTTTCTTAATGTTTAAATAGATATAAGTGTAAATATAAATAGTTTTTTGTTTTTTAGTATTTATTCTAAATTAAATAACAAATCTTTTTGCTGCCGTTTGACCTTCTTGAGTTGTTATTTTTAAGATGTATATACCTTTTGGTGTATTTGGCATAATTAATTCATATAATTTAATTTGAGTATGTGAAATATTATTTTTTTTTATAATATTTTTTCCATTGATATCACAAATTTCTAGGGATTTATAATTATTATTTTTGCTTAAATAAATTTGTGTATTTTGATTAATTGGATTAGGGAAGATGGATTCAATTAATTGTATTTCTTTTATAGTTGTTGATTCAATTTCTTCTGGGTTTACGTTTAAGTAAATATCAAATACTCCATTTAAATTATTATTATTATCCATGGTGAGTGGTATAGTTCTGTTTAATGAATCTTGACTTGATGCCCATGGGTCTTTTGAAATACTTGTATCTCCTTCGAAATAAAGCTGAGTAGTTATTTCATTTTGATCTAAATAAGATGATTTGTAGTGAATATGGCTAGGTCGATAATAGCTTCCATTTAAATATTTTCCAGGTAAAATAGTTTGATAGGCGTAATTCCCACTATTATCAGTGTATATTTTTGCTCTATATAATGTGTCATTATATGTTGAGTTGCCAAAAAAAACCTCATCATTATTTGTTGTTAATTCTCCTTTATTTGCGTGCCATACTTCTACTGTTGCATTTGGAATAGGAGTTATACAATCATTAGCATAAACCGTACCTGTAATAAATAAAAAATCTGAATTTACTTCTGGTGGTGTTAGAATGGATATATTTGGTGCATTAGGTATATAAAAGGGGCCTTCTATATCAGGTGTTGTTTCACATTCTTCTATTGGTGAAAATGCACTCAGTTTTATTGGGATAATAGATAAAAAACTAAGCTTCATAAGCGTTTTTAAAAAAAATCTCCTATAGTTTTTCATTTTTATAAGTAGGTTGTGTTAATGAGTAATAGGATTAAATATACATAATATCTGTATGTTGTTTAAAAACATATTGATAATTAATTTAGTTATTTCCTTTGTAAATCCTAATTTTATATTATCTTGCCGCCATGCAAAGAAGAGGTAGACCTTCTACACAACCACCAAAACTAAGAGATGGCTTTTATATTGAGCTAAGAACCCAGGGTTCCACATCTGCTATTAAGATTATTCGTAAGAACATGGATGAGGTTAAAAAGGCAATGGATCTTTATTCTGCAAATAAAATTGTTAAATATCTTGGGCAAGTAAAAGACGGAAAGTGGGTTGATGGTGACAACAAAGGTAAATCTATATAGCTTTTTAAACTCTTTTAGTATTTTTCCTAATCTATTATTTCAGATCACTTATCGAATAACTAAAATATTTTAAAATATTTTTTGTTATTTATTTTAATTCTAAATAATATTTTTATACGTTTGTGCTTTATTTATATTAATTCTAAATAATTAATTGTGAAATTATTATTAAAGCAGTGTATTTTACTATCTATTTACTTTGTTTTTATATCTCCATCATTACTAATAAGTCAGAATCTAGATTGTTTTGATGATGATAATGAAATTGTATCATTAGCTGCTATGTGGAATCCTTCAGTTACAGGATGTTCAGATGCCGTGCCGTATTTTATTTCAGTTGGCTATCCATGTAATACAGATTTATCTGTTTTAGGTATGACAGGTACAATTGAAGATATATGTGAATGTACGTGTCAAGAATTTGTGGAGTGTGAAGATGACGATGCTATTATAGCTAGTGCATTTTCAACATTATCAACTTGTGATGAAACAGTACAGTATTTAGTCAATAATTATGGATATACTCAATATGATGCGTGTCAATGGGATGGTAATATGGGTTCAGGTCCTTTATTTGCTGGACAGATGATATATGAGTTTTGTGAATGTACATGCGCATATATTGAGCCACCTCAAGAAATCATCACCGTAGTTGATATTATTGTGGATTCTGAAGATCATAATATTCTTGAATCTGCAGTTATTGCAGCTGAACTTGCTGATGATTTATCAGGTGATGGTCCGTTTACTGTTTTTGCTCCAACTGACGATGCTTTTGATGCATTGCCAGCAGGTACAGTCGAATATTTGTTAGAAGATCCAACAGGCGATTTAGCTAATATATTATTGCATCATGTTTACTCAGGTAGTGCTATGTCAACTGATTTAAGTGATGGAATGATGATACCTACACTATTAGGCACAGATTTAAATATAAGTATTGACATGGAGGGCACAGTGCTGATTGATAACGCAATGGTAACTGTTGCTAATATAGAAGCTGACAATGGTGTGGTACATATAATTAATACAGTATTACTACCAAATGAGGATGAGGATTGTGAAGATGATGATAATACAATTGAGTCATATTTTGGTAATTTTTTTGTTACAGAATGTAGTGCTTTAATCAATTATTTAGAATCAAATTATTCTTATTCGTTAGAACAGTCATGTTCTTGGGATGGGGCACCTATGTTAGATTTAAATGGTCTTTTAATATCTGATATATGTGAATGTTCATGTGAATTAGCAAATACTATTTTAATTGATTATGGTATGCCTAAAAAATTATTATTTATGATTGATATATATGGTAGGTTGATAACTGAACCAGTCTCTCATCAGAATCTATTTTTAATTTATGATAATGGTTCTATTGAAAAACAAATTTTTATTAAATAACTAACTAACTAAACTAATTATATTATGAAAAAAATACTCTTTTTATCTTTTATCTTTTCATTTTCATTTTTTATCACAAGCTGTGAGAAAGATGATGACAATCACGATGATCACAATCATGATCACGATCATCATTCTGAAATCGTTGCTCCTGATACTTATGTGTTTGAAAGAGATGGTATGAGTACTGTATCTTTTGGTGGTCAAACTTGTAGAGTGCAAATGGCCGAAGATATATACGATGCGATGAATGTTGAAAATGCTGCTACTGTAAGTGAATTCTTAACTATGTTCAATGATGGAGCAGGCTTTGATTATGCTTATACATGTGGTAAAAATGTGGGTGGTAAAACAGCTGCTTCACCAACGGCATCTTCTACAGTAAAATCTCAATTTGAGGATATGTTTTCTGTACTTGTTGATGAAGTATACCCAAATTGGAGTAGTATAGCTTCAGAGGGTGTTGCTGGTCAAATAACAACAAGTACTGGTTCAACTTATCAAGTAGATGGCAAAGGTCTTGAAATTGATCAAGCTTTTATAAAAGGATTAATAGGAGCTATGGTTTCTGACCAAATGACCAATAACTACTTAACTGCCAACAAGTTAGATGGAGATGGTACAACTAATGATACAAATGGATTGGGTGCTGGTGAGTATACTAGTATGGAACATTATTGGGATGAAGGATACGGATATTTATATGGTTATAATAATGAACATGTTGGTGGCACTGACAATAATACAAATGGTCCAGCAGAAGGGAAGGGTGTGCTATTAAATAAGTACTTAAAAAAAGTAAATGAAGGATCTCACCCTGGAATTGCTAATGTTATTTATGATGCATTTAAATTAGGTAGAGCTGCTATTGTTGCAGGTGATTATATTTTAAGAGATGAGCAAGCTTTAATTATTAAAGAACACATAGATAAGATAATCGCTCAAAAAGCTATTGATTATCTTTCAGGAGGAGCAGAAACAATTTCTTCTGGTGCACCAAGAGAAGATACTTTTCATGGATTGTCAGAAGGGTATGGATTTGTTTTAAGTCTACAGTTTACAGATTATTTTAACAATAGTCAAGTTAATGATATGCTTAATGCGATGATGGATGGTAATGGTTTTTGGGATATATCAGCGGATGATCTAAATGATATGGCTGACGAGATCTCTTCTGTTTCAGGTTTGTAAATTATAATATAGAATCTTAGTAAATTAAGTGTTTTATTACAAAAGGAGGGGGTAATCCAACGTAAAATATAACTTAATTTACTAAGATCCTTTTTTAACTTTTAATATGAATTTTAAACAAATAATACTATTCTTTTTTATATCAGTTTTATTTTTTTCTTGTGAAAAAGATGTTGCTGATGATTCTGAAAATAATCAAGATTTTAATAGATCAGAATTACTATTGAATTGGTCAGATAATATCATTATTCCAGCATATGATGATTTTTATTCTAGTCTTATTGATTTAGAAGAGTCAATTAATATGTTTACTGAAACACCTTCTGTTGATTTATTAGCAACATTATCTGAGTTTTGGCTTGATTCATATAAAATATGGCAACACATTGAAATGTTTGATATAGGACTTGCTGAAGTTATTAATTATAAGGGAAAAATGAATATTTATCCAACAGATTCGGAATTAATTCTTCAAAATATTGAAAGTGGCGATTATGATTTAAACAATAATAATAATTTTGATGCACGGGGCTTTCCTGCTCTTGACTATATGATACATGGTTTGGCTGAAAATGCTAATGAAATTGTTGATTTTTATATCTCATATCCATCTTATTCAGATTACCTGTCTAATTTAATCAGTGCTATGATTTATAATACCAATCTAATTATTCAAGATTGGTCAGTTTATAGAGATGATTTTTTAAATTCTACTGATAATACTGCAACCTCTTCAGTAAATAAAATGACAAATGATTTCATTTTCTATTTTGAAAAAGGTTTAAGAGCTAATAAAATTGGAATTCCAGCTGGTATTTTTTCAACTGATCCTTTGCCAACAACTGTTGAGGCTTATTATAAGCAAGATGTTTCAAAAGATTTAGCCTTAGAGGCTTTATTGGCAACTAAAAACTTTTTTAGTGGTAAACATTATAATAATAATCTTTATGGAAACGGTTTAAGTACGTATTTAGATTTTATTTCTATTTCTTCAGATAATAATTTGTCAGAATTAATATTGTTACAATATGATGAGGCTGAAATAGAGCTAGCTCAAGTAAATGATAATTTTGTATATCAAATTGAAACTAATAATAATCAAATGCTGTATGCATATGATGCAATTCAGGTATTAGTTGTTTCATTTAAAGTTGACATGCTTCAAGCTCTTGCTATATCTGTAGATTATGTTGATGCAGACGGTGATTAATTATTGTCATGTATAAAACACTTGATACATATTTAAACCAACAAACATCTTCATCTATCTTATCTGTTTTTCGATGTTTTTTTGGCTTTTTAATGTTGTTTAGCATTATTAGGTTTTGGTTGAAAGGATGGATAGAGCAACTGTATTTAGATCCTGTTTTTCATTTCTCTTATTATGGTTTTGAATGGGTGTCCCCAATTGGAGAATATACCTATTTGATTTTTTTTATATGTGGGCTATCTGCTTTTTTTGTTGCTATTGGTTTTAAGTATAGAGCATCTATTGTAATATTTTTTTTAAGCTTTTTATATATAGAGCTGATGGATAAAACTACTTACTTGAATCATTATTATTTTATTAATCTTGTGAGTTTTTTGTTAATTTTTTTACCAGCAAATGCATCTTTTTCAATAGATAATTTAATTTCTAAAAAAAGTTATCAGAGAATTCCAAAATGGTCAGTTGATAGCATTAAGTTACTTGTTGCTATTGTATATATATATGCAGGAATTGCAAAAATTAATTCTGATTGGTTATTGTCTGCTATGCCCTTGGGTATTTGGCTTTCGTCTAAATATGATTATGTGATTTTTGGTGATTTATTTCAAAAAGAATGGATTCATTATTTTATGAGTTGGGGTGGTATGTTATATGATATAACCATTCCTTTCTTACTCTTGTATTCACGCACACGTATATTTGCGTTTGTAATGGTGATATTATTTCATTTAATGACTAAGTTTTTATTTCCAATAGGCATGTTCCCTTATATTATGATTATTGCTTCCATGGTTTTTTTCTCTCCTAAATTTCATGATAAAATAATTGGTTTTTTTCATCATATAAAAGAGTTTTTTTCTATTCAAAAATCAAAAATAGAAGTTGTGGGAGATTCCTATTATTGTCAATATCGAAAAATTATTTTGTCTATTTTTTGTTTATTTTTTTTGATTCAGCTTATTATTCCTTTTAGATATGTTTTATATCCGGGTGAATTGTTGTGGCATGAACAAGGATATCGGTTTTCATGGCGTGTCATGTTGGTGGAGAAAACAGGAATAGCTAATTTTAAAATTGTCAACCCTGATGATGATTCTTTTTTTTATGTTGATAATACTAATTTTTTGACACCTTTACAGGAAAAACAAATGAGTTTTCAGCCGGATTTTATTTTAGAGTATGCACATTATTTAGGTGATTATTATTCATATGGCAATCAGAATATTAAAGTTTTTGTTGATAATTATGTGGCTTTGAATGGTAGAAAAAGTCAGATGTTAGTTAGTGATACCGTTAATTTATATACTAAAAAAGAGTCTTTCAAGCATAAAGACTGGATTATAGCTCTTAATGATGATATACAAGGATTTTAAGTTTTTTATTATATTCTTTTTTTGTGTTTTTTGTTTAAAAGGACAGAATACGTTATATGGTGTGATTCAAGATAGCCTCTCAAATAAATTAATAGAAAATGCACAATTNTTTANTCAAGAAGGAGCTTTATTGACATCTACAGATTCATTAGGATTATATACCTATACGACCGAATTAGATAGCATAGATGTATATATCATGAAAGAAGGTTATGAAATTCTTTCTCATAATATATATTTTAATGATAATAAAGTTATAGAATTGAATGTAAAATTAGTCATNCTTGATAAAGAGCTAAGNGTAATAGAGTTGTCTGANAGAAAAAATATTTTTGAATCTAATTATTTAGAAGATGTTTCAAATAANTCTATTTACTCAGGAAAAAAAACTGAAATTATTCAATCTTCTGAAAAAATAGGCAACGCCTCTAATACAGCACGTAACATGTATAATCAAACAGTGAGCTTNAATATNTATCAAACTGATGANGCNGGTTTACAATTAAATATTGGCGGTAGAGGTCTTGATCCTAGGAGGACATCTAANTTTAATGTTCGTCAAAATAATTATGATATTAGCGCAGACCCTTTGGGTTATCCAGAAAGTTATTATGTGCCACCTTTTGAAAGTTTAAAGAATATTGAANTAATAAGAGGTGCTGCCTCTTTGCAATACGGCACTCAGTTTGGAGGTCTCATGAATTTTAATATCAAAAAACCAAANAGAAATAAAAAAATTGAACTTCTTACNCGAAATACTTTTGGAAGTAATAATTTATACACAAATTTCACTAGTCTATCAGGTTCTGTGAAAAAGTATGGATATTATTTTTTTTATAATCGTAAGCGTGGCGATGGTTTTAGAAAAAATTCAGATTTCTATTCAGATAATTTGTATGCTTTTTTGTCATATAAACCANTTGATAAAATTAAGCTTTCTTTTGAGTTTACTTATTTAGATTATTTGGCGCATCAAGCAGGAGGGCTTACTGATGTGATGTTTGANAATGATATTTTTCAAAGTAATAGAGAACGAAATTGGTTTAGTGTGAAATGGTTGTTGTATAATTTTCAGTTATCTTATGATTTTTCATCTAAAACCAATTTTTCAGTTAATAGTTTTTTATTAGATGCAAATAGAAGTGCAGTTGGTTTTAGAACTAATAGGGTTGATCAGATTGATTCGTATACTGAAAGGGATCTTATAAAATCTGATTTTGACAATATTGGTGTTGAAACTAAATTGTTGCATAATTATAGCTTATTAAATAAACAAACTGTATTGTTAATAGGTGCTAAGTTTTACTCTGGAAACACTTTAATAGAACAAGGGCCTGGCTCTAATGGTGTTGATTCANATTTTGAATTTCAATTTNCTGATTATCCTAATTATGAAAATCAATCATCATACTCTAATCCTAATTTAAATTATGCATTATTTAGTGAGCATATAATTTATTTAAACAATAGAATGTCTATTNNACCAGGTTTTAGATTTGAATACATACAAACATCTTCAGATGGTTATTATAGGGATATTAATACAGATGCTGCAGGCAATGTGATTTTAAATGATTTAATTCAAACTGATGATGTCAGAGAGAGAGANTTCTTCTTATATGGTGTTGGTTATAGTTTTAATTTGATTGATTGGTCAGAGTTTTATGCTAATTATNCACAAAACTATCGTGCAGTTACATTTTCAGATATTAATATTGTCAGTCCTAGTTTTATTATTAATCCAGAGATAAAAGATGAAAATGGATATACTTTTGATNTTGGTTTTAGAGGAAATTACAAGGATTTAATTTTTTATGATATTAGTGCCTTTTCATTATTTTACAATGATAGAATTGGATTTGTTCAACGTGAGTTTANAGACGGTAGTGTTAAGAATGAAAAAGGNAATGTNGGTGATGCGAATATNTATGGTCAGGAGTGTCTATTNAATTTTAATTTANAAAAAATNCTNTCATTANCTGATGNNTATANNATGAATTATTTTATTAANTGTTCTTTTATANAATCANANTATNTTNAATCTNANGAGAATGGNNTTNAGGGTAATNATGTNGAATTTGTNCCAAAANTNAATTTAAAAACAGGNTTTCAATTTGGNTTTAANCGTTTTAANTCAAATATNCAATATACATTTATNTCTCAACAATATACTGATGCTACTAATTCTGTNAATGGAGATTTNAGTGGTGTNATAGGTNNNATACCGGAGTATGATATTTTAGATGTTTCCTTNTCATATTTTTTCAATAATTTTAAATTTGAATTAGGTGTNAATAATATNTTAGATAATTATTATTTTACTAATAGAGCAACNGGNTANCCTGGTCCTGGAATTATACCATCACCAANTAGAAATATNTATNTGAGNNTNGANTTAAAANTNTAATCTATGAATTAATGAAGANANNTAATACGGAGANTGTNNTTGTTTTATTTGANGGTNTGTGCAATATGTGTGTGCNTTCAGTNCAGTTTATTATTNAAAGAGATAANAAAGATNTATTTCGATTTGCTTCAATTCAAAGTNNAATAGGNCAGGANTTNATAAAAANNNATAGTNTTGATATAAANAAAAANGATTCTATTNTTGTAATNAAGGATNAANNTATTANATATCGNTCTTCNGCTGNNTTATATATATTNNNTTATTTANANACTATTTGGAAANTANTTTTAGTNTTTTATNTANTACCTNNTCCNATTAGAGATNNTTTNTATAANNTAATTGCNANAAAAAGNTATTTTTNGTTTGGNAAAAAAAATAAATGTATGANTCCNGANTCNTCTATNTCTNCAAAATTTTTATCTTTATGATTAATATGANTAATGCACTTNAAACATGGATTAATTTGGTTTCTATTCAAGATNTAGATGCTGTNGTNAANTTATATGCTGANGANGNTGTNTTNTTAGGNACCTTTTCTGATGAAATTAGACAGGGTCAAGTTAAAATAAGAGAATATTTTGACTTCTTTCTAAATAAAAAGCCACATGCTACTGTTATTGATTATAAAAAACATATAGTAGATGATAATAATTATTCTGTTAATGGGTTTTATGATTTTGAAGTTGATTCTCAAGATGGATCCAGACAAATATCTCGAGCTAGATTTACATTCGTATTTCAAAAACAAGATGGTGAGTTTAAAATTTTATCTCATCACTCTTCTATTATGCCATAATTTAGATTTAGTTATTAACATTTAATCTTATTGTTCTTAATAAGTATTTATATAATCTTATCTAATTTTTTTTTAAAAACAATTAAAAAGTTCTTAACTTAATACTCATTATTTCAAAACCCCTAATAATTAAAATATTATGAAAAAGATACTATCTATTTTAGTAGGATGTTGTTTTCTACTAAACCCTTTTAATGTGAATTCACAAGAATGTTCATTATATGATTATTCTTATAATGTTATAACTGAACTAGGCCATAGTGTTGGCTCGGAATGGTGGCTTAATGATGATGTTGGAGGATGGGCAGCGTTTACTGACAGTGACGATGCTGGGTTTTTAACATATGGTCCTTATGATAGTTCAGGTCCTGAAGGTTTAAGGCAAGTTACTTATGATCTTTTAGTAGCTGATAATAATGGTGATAATTTGGTTTTTACTATTGATGTTTGGGATTCAACAACAGGTCAGCAGCTTGCTGTATTAGATGTACATCAAGACTGGTTTAGTGCGGGGGTGACACCTCAAGCATTTACTTTATCATATTATCATACAGAAGGTAATTCAATGGAATATAGAGTGTGGTTTCATGATACTGTAATCGGAGCAATAACAGGAATGTCAGTTACAAATGATTCAGATGGTAATGGTGCTTGTGATTGCTTGGAAGCAGACACAGATGGTGATGGAGTATGTAATCAGTGGACATATTCAACATGTCCTGTGGACATGAGTTATTTTAGCAATGCCATGTCTTTTAATGGAAGTAATTATTATGTTTCGAATGATAGTTATACATGGCAGGATGCAAGGGCATTAGCTGAGTCATTAGGTGGAAACTTAGTTGTAATTAATTCTGCAGAAGAAAACGCCTTTGTTCAAGGGTTAGCAGCTAATTCTCCTTGGATAGGTTTATTTCAGGATGTAACATCTCCTAGTTATTCTGAACCTGATGGAGGTTGGGCTTGGATTACTAAAGAATGCTTGGATTATGAAAACTGGAGTGATGGTGAGCCAAATGAAGCTTCAGAATTAACAAATGGAGAAGGTTATGCTCATATGACAACTTTAGGAACTTGGAATGATTGGGAATCAAATGCTGTAGCTCCTTTTATAATGGAAATTAATTGTTTAGAGACTGTAGTAGAATGTCCCGTACCTGGATGTATGGATGACACAGCATGTAACTATAATTCGGAAGCTACAGAAAATGATGGTACTTGTGAATTTCCAGGTGAATATGAAGATAGTGACTGTAATCCTATAGGGTGTTTGGTTAATGATATTTTTATAGAAAATGGAGGATATTATTCAGACCCAAATAATCCTTGTGAACCTGGTTATTGTTTAGAAGGCGAATTTGTTATATCAATTATAGATTGTCCAGAAGGAATGGGTGTTCCTTGTGATGGCTCATGGATTTTAGAAGAAGGAGCTTGTTGTGCTACTTGTGTAGAAGCTCAAGAGCCAGCAGGATCTTTAATGATAACTGAATTAACAGATCCTCAAAATTCTAGTGACGCTGGAAGATATGTTGAAATTTTCAATCCAGGTACAGAAGATATAAATCTTTCTACTGGTTATGGACTACAACGTTGGACTAATGGAAATGCCGATCCTCAATCAGCAGTTTCTTTAACAGGAACTATTGTTGCAGGTGGTTTTTATATTGTTTGTAATGATGCAGATAAGTTTACAGAGACTTATGGTTTAGTAGCAGATCAAGATATAGGCACAGGTGGTGCTGCAGATTCAAATGGTGATGATAATATAGCCTTATTAGACCCAGATGGAAATATAATAGACATGTTTGGTGTTGCTGGTGAAGATGGAACAGGAACAGGGCATGAATTTGAAGACGGTAGGGCAGAAAGAGCGTGTGGCACATCAGCTTCATCTACTTGGGTAGAAGCTGATTGGAATATAGATAACGATAGTGGAGGTGGAGATGGTAATCAGTATGCTCCAGAAGGATTTGATCCTTATGTTTGGTGTGATATTACTCAACCAGAACCAGTTAGTGGTTGTCAAGATGAAACAGCATGTAACTTTGGATCTGATTCAGATTGCTTATTTAATGATTGTGAAGGTGTTTGTGGTGGTTCATCTACTTTAGATGACTGTGGTATTTGTGATGGTGATGGTACATCGTGTTTAGTGAATGTTACTTTTTCAGTTGATATGAGTTTAGAGGGTGTTTTAGAGGGGAATAATATAAAAGTAAGAACATCAACAGAAAATGGAATTTATTCTCCTAGTGATTGGTATATCATGGATGATTCTGATGGTGACATGATTTATACTTACACTATGGCTCTTATTACGGGAGTTGAGTATGGATATAATTTTAATGATGAAGATGGTAATGGATATGAGTCTGGTTCAGACTTAGAGGATGTATGTGCTGCAGGTTCTTATGGAAATGATAGAATTTTACTAGTTGAGCCCAATGATATGGTACTTTCTACTGTTTGTTGGGAGTCATGTGAAGATTGTCCTGAAATAATCTTAGGATGTATGGACAGTTCTGCATGTAACTATGATCCTGATGCAACAGAAGATGATGATTCTTGTTTGTCATTAGATTGTGCAGGTGAATGTGGTGGTTCTTCAGTAGAAGATGAATGTGGCGTGTGTGATGGTTCAGGAGCAGCAGCAGGATTTAACTGTGATGGCGGTTGTTTAGAAGGTGATTTAATGACTTTTTCATTCAGTAGTGATGAGTATTGGACAGAAGAATTTAGTTGGTCAGTTACATCAGGTGGTGCTACTTTAGCTTCTGGAGGAAATTATTCTA
>PAMG01000041.1 GCA_002707245.1 Flavobacteriales bacterium | reverse complement strand
CCTTCAAGTCTTAAAAAACTTTGTAGAGCTTCCGCCAGCAATTCATACCTTTCATCAAGATCTTTTGAAATTTCCGAGGTATTGGCTTCAAGTTTTGATAAGCCCTGAAGCGTTGAAGAAACTGCAATCTCTAAATAACCATATCCAGTTCCGATATTTCTCAATACAGTTGAATCAGATAAATCTCTTTGTAGTCTCGATATTGGTAATTTCTCAGATAAATGAGATAATATAGCATTTGCTATGCCTAAGTTACCTTCTGCATTTTCAAAATCAATAGGATTAATTTTATGAGGCATTGCTGAAGAGCCAACTTCATTTTTTTTCAGTTTCTGATTAAAATAATTCATGGCAATATACATCCAAATATCTCTAGTTAAATCTATTAGAATTGTATTGATACGTTTTAGAGCATCAAGTTGTGCAGCCAAATTATCATAATGTTCTATTTGAGTTGTTGGGTACGATCTTTTTAATCCAATATTATGTAAAAATGTTTTTGCAAAACTATGCCAGTTTTTTTTAGGATATGCTGCATAGTGTGCATTCATATTGCCTGTAGCTCCGCCAAATTTTGCTGAATGTGGAATTTTCAACAATTGATTAAGTTGTTCTTCAATTCGAACTTTGAACACAGTTATTTCTTTTCCTAGTTTTGTAGGAGATGCTGGTTGGCCATGTGTTCTTGCAAGCATAGAAATATTTTTCCACTCTTTACTTAACTCATAAAGTCGTTGTATTAAGTTATTTATTTCAGGATAAATACAATTTTTTAGAGCATCCATTAATAACAATGGACATGCTGTGTTATTTATGTCTTGTGATGTGAGTCCAAAATGCACAAATTCCTGGTGTTTTTGTAATTTAAGTTTTTCAAATTTCTCTTTTATAAAGTATTCTACTGCTTTGACATCGTGATTCGTTACACTTTCTATAGATTTAACTTTTAGAATGTCTTTTTCATTAATTTTTGAAGCTATTTCTTCTATTTTTTTTAATTCTTTTTTACTTATTTTTTTTAATCCAGGTAATTTTGCTTGATGTAAATGCATAAAGTATTGGATCTCTATATATATGCGATATTTAATTAATGCTGATTCAGAAAAATAATTTTTTAATTCTTTTGTGATTTTTGAATATCGGCCATCAATCGGAGAAATATTTAGAAGACTATTCTGCATGATAATTTGTATTAGCTACAAATTTAATAAAAAGAATATTATACTTACTGATAAATAGATATATAGTATCTTTATGCCTATGGATTTTTTTTTAGTAGTGTTTGTAGCATCAATCTTTTTAATTTTAGGTTGTATAGGCTCTATATTACCTATTCTTCCTGGTCCTGTACTTAGTTATGTTGGTCTTTTAATAATTCATTTTTTTGCATTTGATATGGATTTCCTTACAAATTATGAGCTTATTATATATGGTTTTATTACATTATTTGTTTTCTTATCAGATTATGTTTTACAATTGTTTGGTGTTAAAAAAATGGGAGGAAAAAAAAAGGCTGTGTATGGAACTACAATAGGCATTATATTAGGAATGTTTTTCATTCCTCCATTTGGTATAGTTTTAGGAGCATTTTTAGGAGCATTTTTAGGAGCATTAATGGATAATCAAAATAATAATCAAGCTTTTAAGATTGCTTTTGGCTCTTTAATTGGATTTGTTTTTGGAACTTTAATAAAGTTAATATATTCCTTTTATATGATTTCTTTGGTTATAACTAAATTATTTGTCAGCTAATATGTCGCGTATTGAATTTTCTATATCAAATGTTATTGAAAAATCTTGGGTTAGATTTAAGACAAATCCTTTTTTTTGGATTGGTCTTGCTTTTTTAAATATTATTATAACTCCACCAGCCGGACTTCCACCAATTATAAATTTCCCTGTCACTTTGCTTGGCTTATATGTTTCAGCTTCTATAACGTTAATGTCTATAAAATATATGCGAGGAGAATCAGTAGGGTTGAGAGATTTAACATCTATTGATTTTAAAGTGTTTTTCAATTATATATTATTTACCATTACTGCTTTAGTTGGAGTAATTATTGGATTGTTTTTATTTATTTTACCCGGTTTATATATTGCTGTAAGATTGATATTTGCACCTTTTTTAATTGTAGATCAAAAGATGGGTTTTGATGAAGCTATTGAAAAAAGTTGGCAAATGACATCTCAAAATACAGGTAAAATTACAACGTATTTTTTGACCATTTTATTGATGGTGGTTGTCGGATTTTTTTTGTTTTTGTTTGGGTTTATTGTGGCAGTGGCTGTAATAGGACTAAGTAATGCTACGTTATATTTAACTTTTCTTGATAAACACAATAAATATTTAAATCATGATTTAGATTAATCATTAAAGTTTGATTTATTTATCACTATTCACATAATTAGGTATTGTTTTTAAAAATTTAATTTTCTCATTCTTAAATGTGAAGCAATAATGCGTTTTACCATTTGTAATCATAATATACTTTGCTTGGACAACTTTTTGATAATTAATACTTTGATTAAAAGTNTCTTTATTTAATGTTATGTTAGGTGCTTTGCATTCTACTAGTAGGATAGGATTACCATGCTTGTTATAACAAATAATATCACATCTTTTTGTTAGATAATTAATTTGTGTTTTTTTTTCCACTGACATTAAAGAAATAGGNTAGCCTTTTTCTTTATTTAAATATTCAACTATATTTTGTCTGACCCATTCTTCCGGCTGATTTCTTACATATTTTTTACGTACTAAATCAAATATATATTCTTTTCCATTTTTTGTTTTTAATTTCATTTCTAGATATATCTATATGGTAATTTAATTATTTTTACAATTTTAGTTATTATGCAGATTAATAATATTTTAGATTCAATTAAAAACAACAATATATCATCAAATTATCTTTTATTTGGTGAAGAAGATTTTTTTATTGATCAAATCGCNTCTTGTTTTCACACACATACAATATCTGAGTCAGAAAAAATTTTTAATGAAAAAATTTTTTATGGAAAAGAGGTGAGTGTTTTTTCNCTGTTAAGTGAATTAAAGTCTTTTCCAATGATGGGNAATCGTCAATTAATTATTTTGAGAGAAGCTCAAAAACTTGATAAAATAGATGAATTAAGTAATTATCTGCTTGAGCCAATTGACAGCACTATTTTTATTGTTTGCTATAAAGGTAAAAAGGTTGATAAAAGGAAGAAATGGGTTAAGTTATTTCAAAAAGTAGGTGTAGTATTTGAAAGTAAATTACTATATGGGGAAAAAATATCTAATTGGATTCGATACAATCTTTCTGAAAAACATATTCGAATTGAAAAATCTGCAGAATTATTATTGGTTGATTATTTAGGTAATAATTTATCAAAGATTACTAATGCAATCAATAAACTTTCTAGTATTATTTCAGATTCTCTCATTACAGATGCAGATGTTCAAGAGCATATTGGCGTGCATCGTGACTATAATACTTTTGAATTACAAAATGCGTTGGGCGAAAAAAATAATATAAAAGTTCTTTCTATTATAGATTATTTTACTCAAAATCCAAAAAAATTCCCTTTGCCTCCAATTATAGGACTTTTATTTTTATTTTTTTCTAAAATACTAATTATACATTCTTTAGACATAAAGTCTGAAAAAATTATTGCAGATAAAATCAAAGTACATCCCTTTTTTGTTAAAGTGTATATTTCAGCTGCTAAGAATTATTCTTTTGAAGATTGTATAAAAGTCGTTAATTTATTGAAAGATGCTGACTTGAAGTTTAAAGGGATTCAAGGGTCTGCAAATCATACTTTTTTAAAAGAATTAATACTAAGAATTATTTATTAATTTAATTTTTTATGCTATATATTTCTTATTTATTCAAAAGGTTATAATATCTTTGGCCATCATGAATCGAAGCGTTTTTTTATTTATTATTTTTATGTTTCCTTTATTTCTTTTATCTCAAGGAACTATACGGGGATTTATTTATGAAGCATCATCTGAGGAGCCAATTATGTTTGCCAATGCTTTTGTTAAAGACACAGATTTTGGAGCAGTCTCAGATGATAATGGTTATTTTATTATATCTGACATCCCTTTTGGGGAATATATTCTTGTGGTTAGTTTTATTGGTTATGAGAATTTTGAAGTATCATTTTTATTTAGTGAAGAGAAAGATGTAGTTACAAAAAAGATATTTTTAAACTCAGGTGCATTGACATTAGAAAATGTAAATGTAAATGCAGAAAGAGAAGAAATGAAAAAACAAGTTAATACTGGTGTAATCAAATTAACAAGTAAATCTATTAACAAACTGCCTAGTATAGGAGGCGATCCAGATTTAGCACAATTTTTACAAGTTTTACCCGGAGTGGTTTTTACGGGAGATCAAGGAGGACAGCTTTATATTAGAGGTGGTGCACCTATTCATAATAAAGTATTATTAGATGGCATGACAATATATAGCCCATTTCACTCTATTGGATTTTTTTCAGTTTTNGATACTGATATTATCAAAAAAGCAGATATTTATACTGGAGGATTTGGTGCTCAATATGGTGGGAGAATATCTTCTGTCATGGATATTAAAACACGTGATGGTAATAAGCGGAGGTTAACTGGTAAATTATCTGCTAACACTTTTGGTGGCAAATTATTATTGGAGGGGCCAATGTTTAAATCAGACTCTAGTAGTATTTCCAATTCGTTTATTTTAAGCGCAAAGGGATCTTATCTTGATAAAACATCACAATCTTTTTATTCATATGTTAGTGAAACAGGTTTGCCGTATTCGTTTTCAGATTTTTATGGCAAACTTTCTTTTTTTAGTAAAAACGGAAGTAAAATGAATATTTATGGTTTTGGGTTTAATGATGATGTTAATTATGTTGATTTAACTCAATTAGGATGGACAAGTTACGGTTTTGGGTCTAATATAATTCTTGTGCCTGCATCAGCTAAAATGTTGGTCGAAGGAAAAATGTCATATTCAAAATATGATGTTTCTCAAGAGGATTTTGGAGAACAATCGAATCATAGTAGTATAGATGGATTTAATATTGGATTAGACTTTACATATTTTATTTCTAAAAAACATGAATTAAAATATGGGGTAGAAGTTTTAGGCTATACTACCGAATTAGATTTTCGCAATGCATTAGGAACTCCAATTGAGGAGAATGATCATTCTACAGAATTTGCGGCATATTTTAATTATAAATTTAATAATAATAATAGATTTATTATTGATCCTAGTATTAGATTACAAAATTACACCTCCTTAGGAGAACTTTCTATTGAACCAAGGGTTGGTTTAAAGTATAGTATAAATGAGAGACTGAGAGTTAAAAGTTCATTTGGTGTGTTTTCGCAAAATTTAATGTCAACTTCTAGTGAAAGAGACGTGATTAATTTATTTTCTGGATTTTTAGCTAGTACAAATAGTTTACCAGAGTATTTTCAAAGCAATGAAGTGGAATCTTCTTTGCAAAAAGCAGTTCATTATATTGTTGGTTTAGAGTATGAATTAGGAGATAATCTTGATTTAAATATTGAAGGGTATGTTAAGGATTTTTCACAATTAATTGCAGAAAATAAAAATCAAATCTTTACAGATGATGTGGATTTTGAGGATGAACCTGATTATTTAAAAACAGTTTTTGTTGTTGAAAAAGGGATAGCTTCGGGATGTGATGTTTTAATTAAATATTTTAATGATAGAATAAATGTGTGGTCGGTTTATTCTTTTGGTATTATAGAAAGAGAAGATGAAACACAGGTTTACCATCCACACTATGACCGAAGACACAACTTCAACTTTCTTTTTTCTTATTTATTAGGTGAAAATAAAACTTGGGAATTTAGTTTAAGATGGAATTATGGTTCAGGATTCCCGTTTACCAAAACACAAGCTTATTATGAAGAAATTAATTTTAATAGTGGTCCAAATACAAATATTAATAACTTAAATGGTGATTTAGGTATTTTATACTCAGATTTAAATTCTGGACGACTTCCAGATTACCATAGATTAGATGTTTCTTTAAAGAAAAAGTATAACTTTTCTAAGTTTAGTACCTTGGAATTATCTTTTGGTGTCACCAATGTATATAATAGAGATAATATTTTTTATTATAATCGAGTTGAAGCTATTCGTGTTGATCAGTTGCCAATTATTCCAAGTATTGGGATGAGTTGGGTGTTTTAAAAATATTTTATTTTTATTGTAGTATAATCATTATTAGTTTTGTAAATTCGCTAAACATTTCTTGAATGTCTGAATCTAAATTTATTTTTGTCACTGGCGGGGTTACCTCTTCTTTAGGGAAGGGTATTGTTGCCTCTTCTCTTGGAAATCTATTTCAGTCAAGAGGTTATAATACAACAATTTTAAAATTAGATCCTTATTTGAATGTTGATCCAGGAACACTCAATCCATATGAACATGGAGAATGTTATGTCACGCAAGATGGTGCTGAAACTGATTTAGATTTAGGCCATTATGAACGGTTTTTAAATATACCCACGACTCAATTAAATAATGTAACAACAGGTAGTGTTTATCAAAGTGTAATAGATAGAGAGAGAAAGGGGGATTTCTTAGGGAAAACGGTGCAAATTATACCACATATAACAGATGAAATTAAAAATCGAATTCTGGCTCTAGAAACAAAAAAAAAATTTGAAATTATTATTGTTGAAATTGGTGGTACAGTAGGAGATATTGAATCACTACCTTATATAGAAGCATTACGCCAATTCAAATTTGAAAGAAAAGATGATGTTGCTGTTGTTCACTTAACCCTTTTGCCCTATTTATCTTCCACTGGTGAAATTAAAACTAAACCAACACAACATTCAGTTAAAACTATGTTGCAGTCAGGTGTTCAGCCTGATGTGATTGTATGTAGAACAGAACATTCTTTAACAGAAATGGTTAAAAATAAAATCGCTTTATTTTGTAACGTAGAGTACAAGTGTGTTATAGAATCTATTAATGCGGATACTATTTATGAAGTTCCATTATTAATGTTAAATCAAAAACTAGATCAAGTTGTTTCCGAAAAGATAGGGGTGAGTAAATTAAAAAAAATTAATAATTCTATTTGGAAAAAAAGATTACAGAAATTAAAAAATCCTAATGAAGTGTTTACGGTGGGTATTGTTGGTAAGTATGTTGAATTAAAAGATTCTTATAAATCTATTTATGAATCTTTAATACATGCCGCTGCTTTTTTAGGCAAAGGCATAAAAGTTAAATGGATTCATTCCGAGAAGCTAAATAATCATAATATAAAAAATCATTTGTCTGATTGTCAAGGTGTTGTTGTTGCTCCTGGTTTTGGAGATAGAGGAATTGATGGTAAGATTGCTGCAGTTAAATGTGTGAGAGAAAACAAGATACCTTTTTTAGGTATTTGTTTAGGTATGCAAGTAGCAGTTATTGAATTTTTTAGAAATGTATGTGGGTATACAACAGCTCATTCTACAGAAATGGATTCACATACAAAGTATCCAATTATAGATTTAATGAAAAATCAAAGTAATGTTATTAATAAAGGCGGTACTATGAGGTTGGGGAGTTATGAGTGTACTTTGTTGAAAAAAACAAAATCTTTTGAAGCATATCAAAAACTCACAATCCATGAGAGACATAGGCATCGGTACGAATTAAATAACGAATATAAAGCAGATTTAATTTCTAATGGGATGATTATGGCAGGTTGTAATAAGGATTTGGGTTTAATCGAGATTGTTGAGATTTCAGATCATCCTTGGTTTATTGGTGTTCAATTTCATCCAGAATATCAAAGTTCATTTATCAATCCTCATCCGCTTTTTATTAGTTTTGTTAATGCTTTTTTAAAGAAATAAATATGGAACAAAAAGGAGGCTTAGATATTAATTTTTTCATTGGAATGTGTTTGATTTTTGGTCTTCTCATGTGGTGGAGCTCTTCTAATATTAGTGCTGAATTAGATGTCGAGAATAATGTGATTGATACTGAAATAACTAATCCCATAAAATCGAATACATCTAAAAAAAATGATGTATTTGAGACAAGAATAGAACAACAGCCTGATGATAGCCAAATTTTTTCATATAATTTATCTAATGATGATATAAATATTATATTTTCTAATTACGGGGCTTCTATTCAAGAAGTTACGTTGACAAATTATAGCACGTATGATTCCTTACCACTTAAGTTAATTAAAGAATTAGATTTTAATTTCAGTTTTTTTATTAATAATAGATTAGTTAATAGTAATGAGTTACTTTTTTCAGAAGTTAATCAAGATGTGTCAAGAAATCAAATTTCATTTACATATCAAGATATCAATGAGAACACTATAACATTTATTTATCAATTACTTGAAGGTTATCAATTAACATTTGAGGTTTTAACAGAAACAGCCAATACACAAGATTATATTGAGCCAGATAAATTATTGTTTTCTGAGAATATTAATCAATTGGAAAAAAATATTGATAATGAACGCAATACAACTACAATTCGATACTCATTTAATAATAAGTCTTCAAAACAGATACCCTTGATGAAGGATTCAGATAAAAATATTGATAATCCTAAGTGGGTTGCATATAGACAGCAGTTTTTTTCCACTATTATTTCTTCAGAATCATCTTTTGGTTCAGTTAATTTAAGTGCCTCTTCTCCTGATTCAGACGATTATGTTAAAACTTTAACATCCAATCTTTCAATTGAATATGATAATACTAGCAGTAGTTATATTTTTAATTTTTATTTTTTACCAAATAAATACTCATTGCTTAAATCTTTTGATCAGGGGTTTGAATCTCTTGTTCCATTAGGATGGGGTATTTTCGGATGGGTAAATAAATTTTTAGTTATACCTATGTTCAATGTTTTAGAAAAAACAGGATTAAATTATGGCTTGATAATTCTTATTATTGCTTTAGTTATTAAAATGCTTTTATTTCTCCCCACCAAAAGTTCATACTTATCTATGGCTAAAATGAGGGTGTTAAAACCAGAAATAGATGCTATAAATGAGAAGGTTAAGGATCCAATGGAACGACAACAAGCTCAAATGAATTTATATAAAAAAACAGGAGTGAATCCACTTGGAGGATGTTTGCCTTTGCTTTTTCAAATGCCTGTTTTAATAGCATTATTTAGATTTTTTCCTGCTTCTATTGAATTAAGACAACAGCCGTTTTTATGGGCAGATGATTTGTCAACGTATGATTCAATTTTTGATTTTGGTTTTCACATTCCTTTATATGGTGACCATATTAGTTTATTTGCCTTATTAATGACTTTGGCAACCGTTTTGCAAATGAAGTATTCCAATCAATCTTCAAATGCACAGATGCCACAAATGAAATATGTCATGTATTTGATGCCAGTGATATTTTTATTTGTGATGAATAATTATTCAGCGGCATTAAGTTATTATTATTTTTTAGCTAATCTTATAACATTTGGTCAACAGTGGATTATTCGAAAAAATATAGATGATGATAAATTATATGCAATGTTACAGGCAAATAAAAAGAAGCCAGTCAAAAAATCTAAATTTCAACAAAAACTAGAAGATTTAGCTAAAAAAAATCAACAAAATAAATAATGAGATTAATTATTTTTTTCTCGTTTATTTTTTTTCTTTCGTGTTTTAATCCACGTCTTCTTCAGCAGGAAGAACCTTTTTTCAGCATGCAACGTACAGCATGCTATGGCACTTGTCCACAATATACAGTAAGTATTTATCATAATGGAAAAATTACTTATAATGGTAAATTGTTTGTTGATAAAATTGGTTGTTTTTCATCTTTTATTTATGATGCTGAAGTAGCTACTATTAAATTATTTTTAGATGACATAGATTTCTTTGCATTAGATAAAGAATATATTTCTCATATGACGGACATCCCTTCAGTCGTGACAGAAGTTTACTTAGATGGTAAAAGACATAAGGTGACTGATAGATTAGAAGGACCCCAATCTTTAAAAAAATGTTATTTACTTATTGATTCTGTTATTGAGTCAATTCAAAATTGGTCAGATTGTGAGTTGTTACTTGTCGAGTAATTCATGTAATTTTCCAAATTGATTTACACGAATTCCCTTTTCGGTGTTTTTCAAAGTACAACATTCATATTTGTAATCGTGTTCTAAAAAGAGAATATAGTCATTCTCTACAGCTTCTTTAAAGAACATTTGTTTTTCTTTTAGTGTGAATAGGGGCTGTGTGTCATAACCCATAACATACGGAAGTGGAATATGTCCAATTGATGGTAGTAAATCTGCCATAAAGACAATTTTTTTATTTTTATATTTTATGATAGGAATCATTTGTGCAGCAGTATGACCATAAAAAAATCTAACTTCAATATTTTTTATCCATTCACCTTCTTCAATAAAGGTTAGTTTATTTTTTTTTTGAATTAAAGTAAAGTTTTCTTTTAAAAAGGATGCTTTTTCTCTTGAATTTGGATTATTTGCTAATTCCCAGTGTGTTTTATTTGTAATATGTAAAGCATTTTCAAATAGTAATTCTAAAGTACTGTCATTTTTAATGATGGCTCCTCCACAGTGGTCAAAATGTAGATGTGTGAAAAATACATGTGTAATTTCTTCAGGTGGTATATTAATTTTGTTTAATGATTTGAGAAGGGTGTCGGTTCCATGTAAATAAAAATATTGGAAAAACTTTTCACTCTGTTTGTCACCAATTCCAGTGTCAATTAGTATTTTTTTATTTTCTATTTCTATTAATAAACATCTCATAGCCCAGGAACACATATTGTTTTGATCTGCTGGATTTGTTTTTGACCATAGTGTTTTAGGGACAACACCAAACATTGCACCACCATCAAGTTTAAAGTTTCCTGTATTTATAACATGTATTTTCATAAACATAGTATATTGTAAATATATATGATTTATTAATTATTTAAAATGAGAATACATTTTATTGCTATTGGTGGCGCCATTATGCATAGTTTAGCCATTGAGTTAAAAAAAATGGGTCATATAGTAACTGGGTCAGACGACTTGATATATGAGCCGGCTAAATCTAATTTATTAAAATATAATCTTTTACCAAACAAGGAAGGATGGCATGCGGATAATATTCATGTAAATATAGATTTAGTTATTCTTGGTATGCATGCAAAATTAGATAATCTAGAATTATTACTGACACAAAGAATGAATATCCCTATAATGTCCTTTCCTGAATATATTTTTCAATATTCTAAACATAAAAAAAGGATTGTAATAGCAGGAAGTCATGGAAAAACTACTATTACATCAATGATATTACATGTATTACATGATAATAATATTAAGGTTGATTATTTGTTGGGAGCGAAAATAGATTCAACACATAATCTAGTAAGTTTAGAGAATAATGATGTTATTGTCATAGAGGGCGATGAGTATTTTTCATCCGCATTAGATAAAAGGTCCAAATTTACACATTACAATCCAGATGTTTTGGTGGTATCAGGTGTTGAATGGGATCATGTAAATGTTTTTCCAACTTTAGAATTATATCAAGATACATTTAGAAATATATTAA
>PAMG01000040.1 GCA_002707245.1 Flavobacteriales bacterium | reverse complement strand
CTTGGAAGATTAACAAATATGAATTTTAATATAGGTGTAAATCTTACAAATCCAAAAAAAGAAAAAAAATCAGATTTAGCTACTGAAGAACAATTGGAATATATTAATCAAAATCTTGATTATTTTATTGACTTTACGGTGCCTTGGTCTCTAAGATTTTTTTATAATTTCACATATAACAAACCTAATTTTGAATCGGATGTCATTCAAACAATTAATTTTAATGGTGATTTAAATATTACTAAAAAATGGAAAATTGGTTTCAGGTCTGGATATGATTTGAAAAATAAAGATTTCACATATACTTCAATTGATATTTATAGAGATTTACATTGCTGGGAAATGACATTTAATTGGATTCCTCTCGGTTTCCACCAGAGTTATAATTTTGTTATAAGAGTGAAATCCTCTATTCTACAGGATTTAAAATTAACAAAAAAACGGGATTTTTATGACTATTAAATACTCAACCAGTTGGTTAATATTTTTTGACCAAATTTAGTTAAAATAGATTCAGGATGATATTGTATGCCATAAAGAGGATATTGCACATGTTTAAAAGACATAACTATTTGATTCTTGTCTAAAGCAGTTGGCATAAAATTACTATCTGATGATAAATTTATCGCCCAAGAATGATACCTTCCCACAGAAATATGTTTTGGTATATTCTCATAAACAGCATCTTCTTGATCTAGAATATCGATTTTGGTTTTTTTACCATGCATCACCTCATTGAGGTTAAACAACTTACATCCAAAAGCTATAGCAATCGCTTGTGCACCTAAACATATACCTAAAATAGGTTTTTTAGTGTAATATTTCTGGACTAATTCTACTGATATTCCAGCATCTAGAGGTAAACCTGGACCGGGAGAAATGATAATTTTATCAAAAAATGAAATATCATTAATACTAATCTCATCATTTCGAACAACATTCACACTAGAAACATATGATTCACACATATGTTTCAAATTAAATGTAAAAGAATCGTAATTGTCAATTATTAGTAATTTCATATATTTTGTAAATTTCAAAAAATATTTTTAAATGAAACAACAAATACTTTCAAATAATGCTCCTACACCAATTGGACCATATAGTCAAGCTATAAAAAGTGGAAATATGATATTTATATCTGGACAAATTGCTATAAATCCAAAAACTAATGAATTAGTCAATGAAAATATACAACAGGAAACCGAAATGGTAATGAAGAACATCTATAATATACTTAATGAATGTAATTGCACATTTAACAATGTAGTTAAATGTTCTATTTTCTTATCAAATATGGATTTGTTTAAACATGTTAATGAGGTTTACGGAAGCTATTTCAATGAACCATATCCAGCTAGAGAAACGGTAGAGGTTAGTTGTTTACCAAAAAATGTTAATATTGAAATATCTGCTATTGCAATATGTAAATAATTATATTTGAAAAATATATGTACAAAAATAAAGAAATATGGATTTTGATATTATCATAATAGGGAGCGGACCAGGTGGATATGTGGCTGCTATAAGAGCATCTCAATTAGGTTTAAAAACAGCAATTATAGAAAAAGAGGAACTAGGCGGAATATGTTTAAATTGGGGGTGTATACCTACAAAAGCTCTTTTAAAGAGTGCACAAGTATTTGAATATATCCAACATGCACAAGAATTTGGCATTTCGGTAAATGATTATAAGTTAAATTTTACAAATGTAATCAACAGAAGTAGAGATACTGCAAATAATATGAGTAAAGGAATCCAATTTCTCATGAAAAAAAATAAAATTACTGTAATAAACGGATGTGCTGAATTAGCTAACAATAAAACAGTAAAAGTAGTGGATAGCAATAAAAAAGAAAAAACATACTCTGCTAATCACATAATTATCTCTACAGGAGCAAGGTCAAGAGAGCTGCCAAGCTTAAAACAAAATGGTAAACATATCATTGGATATAGAGAGGCCCTTACTCTTAAAACCTTACCCAAATCAATGATTATTGTAGGATCTGGTGCAATTGGTGTAGAATTTGCATACTTCTACAATGCAATGGGAACTAATGTAACACTCGTTGAATACTTGCCTGAAATTACACCTAATGAAGACCACGACGTTTCTAAGGAATTAACTAAAAATTTAAAAAAGAAAGGAGTTAGAATACTAACAGAATCAAATGTAACTAACATAGAGACCAAAAATAGTGAATCTACAGTAACAATTAAAACAAAGAAAGGAGAAGAGAAGATTCAAGCTGAAATTATCCTATCTGCTGTTGGAATTACACCAAACGTAGAAAATATTGGCTTAGAGGGATTAAAAATAGCCAAAAACAATGGAAGAATTACGGTCAACGAATACTACCAAACTAATATAGAGGGTTATTACGCCATTGGAGACGTAATTGAGGGGCCTGCTTTAGCGCATGTTGCTTCAGCTGAAGGTATAATATGCGTAGAAAAAATAGCTGGTCATAATCCTGAGCCTATTGATTACAATAATATACCTGGATGTACATATTGCTCTCCAGAAATAGCTTCTGTTGGTTTTACGGAAAAAGCTGCTCTAGCAAAAGGATATGAATTAAAAATTGGTAAATTTCCTTTTTCAGCCTCAGGTAAAGCAAGCGCTGCTGGTCATAAAGAAGGTTTTGTGAAAGTCATTTATGATGCAAAATATGGTGAATTACTTGGAGCACATATGATAGGATATAACGTAACTGAAATGATTGCAGAAATTGTAGCTGCAAGAAAATTAGAAACAACTGGACATGAAATCTTAAAAAGTGTTCACCCACATCCTACTATGAGTGAAGCTATTATGGAAGCTACTGCTGCTGCTTATGGAGAAGTTATACACCTATAATCTATAGTATTTTAACCTAATCTACTTTAGAGAAAGTTAAAAGACCACCATAATCATAATAATAATTTGGATCACTAGAAGTATAGTCAATATTTAAATCTACAATCATAGTAGTGTTAGAAATAGATTGAACTTCCATTGCCCATGTAGCTTCATCAAACTCGGGTCCATCATTCATATGCAACATAATTGTATATCCTGGACCTATTGGACAATCTGCCTGATAAGTACCTCCATTGGAAAACTCTCCATTAACTAAAGTGTGAAAATAAGCATTTGATTCAAAAACAAAATCATAACAGGAATCATCAAATTCTCCACATGCTCCAGAAACATAGTCACAAAAACACAGAAGATAATCATATCCTGAGGCATCAATAGACTGTACTCTCCAAACACCTTCCACACATGTCGTTGAATTATTTAAATTATCATCATTGCTGTCTTCTTCTTCACAGCCAATAAAAAATAAAAGTGGAATAAATAAAAACAATAATTTGTTCATAATAATTTTTCATTTTTTCATATCAAAACAAATTACAATTAAACTAATTATTCCACAAAAAAGTATATGAAAAATGTTAACTAAAAATTGAAAATTTTTAAAATTTTATTTTTTTATCTCATGTGAAAATAAATTAAATTATAAGTTTATATAAAAATACATAAAAGACTGATAATAAATATATTAAATACATTAACTGACATAATGTCAAGGCTTGTTTTTTAAAAAAAACAGTATAAATTTTGGAAGAATATTTAAAAATAATAAGTAGATTTGCATTCTATGAGAATTGACATTTTATCATCGCTACCCCACTTACTAAACGAACCATTCACCACCTCGATTTTAGCAAAGGCAATTAAAAAAAAAATAGTTGAAATACACATTCATGATTTACGAGATTATGCAAAAAACAATAAAAAACAAATTGATGACTATTCGTATGGTGGCGGTGGCGGAATGGTCTTAATGATTGAACCAATAGCAAATTGTATTAACAAACTACAGCAAGAAAGAGAATATCAGTCGGTTATATTTATGACACCTGATGGAAAAAAACTAACACAAAGCACATGTAACGAGCTTTCACAGCAAAGAAATATAATCATCCTATGTGGGCGCTATGAGGGCGTAGATCAAAGAATACGAGATATTTTCGTGAACAAAGAGATATCTATTGGGGACTATGTTCTTACTGGAGGTGAACTACCCGCATTAGTATTATGTGATTCCATCATTAGGCTACTTCCAGGAAGTATGAGCAATTCAAGTTGCGCTCTATCTGACTCATTTCAAGACAACTTACTAGCTCCACCTATTTACACAAGACCATCTGATTTCAAAGGACACAAGGTGCCAGATATCCTATTATCTGGAGACACAACTAAAATATCAGACTGGAAAGAAGAACAAGCCTATAAAAAAACAGAACAAAAAAGACCTGACCTACTAGACCAATGATTAAATTAATAAATTATTTTCTTGATAATCATAAAAAGATGGTTAATTTTGCAACCTCTAAATGATTTTACTATGACTTCACTACGAAACGAGATAGAAAAAAGCTTAATCGAAAAAAAAGACCACCCTTCTTTTAAGGCTGGTGATACAATTACAGTATATTATAAAATTAAGGAGGGAGAGAAAGAAAGAACACAATTTTTCAAAGGAGATGTTATTCAAAGAAAAGGAAGTGGGCTTACCGAAACATTTACTATTCGTAAAATTTCTAATGGAGTGGGCGTAGAGAGAGTTTTCCCAATCAATTCACCAGGTATTGAAAAAATTGAAATCAATAAACTAGGAAAAGTAAGACGAGCAAGAATATTCTATATGAGAAAAAGAACTGGAAAGAGTGCTCGAATCAAACAAAAGAGAGCTTAATTTTCATCCTCAAAACTAGCAACAATAGAAGAAACAGTAGCATCACCAGTGACGTTTATTACTGTTCTACACATATCTAAAATCCTGTCTACAGGCAAAATAATAGCTATATACATTGGGTCAATTGGCGTAACACCAAGAACAACAACCATCATAAACAACCCTGCACTTGGTATAGCTGCAGACCCAATTGAAGCCAAAACAGCAGTAAGAGCAATTAACAATTGAGTTGAAAAAGCTAAATCAACACCTAGAATTTGCGCCAAAAACACAACCGCTACACACTGATAAAGACTAGTGCCATCCATATTGATAGTAGCACCTATTGGCAAAACAAAACTAGACACTCTATTTGGAACCCCTAAATTTTTATTTACACAATCCATTGTCACAGGCAAAGTAGCTGCACTGGAAGATGTTGAAAAAGCTAATATTTGAGCAGGCGCAATTCCTTTAAAAAATTTTTGATAAGAAAATTTTTTCATAAAAAACCTCATTAATAATGGATACACACACAATAACATAATGAGTAAACCGAGCAAAACAACAAGAGTGTAGAGAGCTAAACCCGTAACAATATCTAAAACCCCTCCTTGACTTTCACTAGACAATTCAGAAAGATTACCAGCCAATAAGCAAAAAATAAAAAATGGAGAATACCTGATAACAATATCAACCATCTTCAGAAACACATCATTGAGAGAGTCTATTAAATCATCTATATACTTCTTCTTCATTGGCTCAATCAAAATCAATACTGTTCCAAAGAATAAAGCGAAAAATATTATCTGAAGCATTGCCTTATTATCACCAAGAGCAAGGAAAATGTTATCAGGAACCATATCGACCAAAAACCGCAAAGGACTATCTGTAGCACTCACATCAACTTGCTGTTGCATAGAAACCACCTTCGTGTCTTCCTCAAAATTGTTAATATTAAAATCAAACCCATTTCCTGGACCAATTTGATTAACCAGTAATAAACCAAGGGATACAGAAAAAAAAGTAGTAGTTAAATACAACAAAACTGTTCTGGAACCCATTTTACCAAGATCAGAGAGATTAGATAAACCAGAAACCCCCTTGATAATAGAAAAAAGCACTAATGGAACGGCAATTAATTTTAATAATTTTAAAAAAATATCGCCAAACGGAGTTAACCAAGCAATATTAAAAGCAATAATATTAAAACTATCAGAAGCAAGACTCTCTGAAAACAAAGCCCATGCTACACCCACAATCATAGCAATCAATATTTTCCAATGTAAGCTTAACTTTCTCATAAATCAGATATTTTAGTTGTTTTATTTAATAAATAATAATCTAATATAACAATTGCTGTTAAAGATTCCACAACAGGAACGGCTCTTGGAACAACACAGGGGTCATGACGACCTAAAGCAGTGAAAGCAACTTCTTTATAATCTTTGTTAATGGTATTTTGACTCTGCATTAATGTAGAAACAGGCTTAAAGGAAGCATGAAAACAAACATCTTCACCATTTGTAATACCTCCCTGAACACCGCCAGAATTATTAGTTTTTGTGCTCACAACACCCGAATTCACAATAAATTTATCATTTTCCTTAGATCCCGTTTTTGTAGAAGAACTAAACCCCCTACCAAAAGCAACACCTTTACAAGCATTCACACTCATAATTGCATTAGCAATTCCTGCTTGAAACTTATTAAAAACAGGCTCTCCAAGTCCAAATGGAACACCTTTTACAACAGTAGACACACACCCCCCCACAGTATCACCATTATTCTTACATTTTTTGATAACATCTTGCATTAACTTAGCAGATTGAGCACAAGGACAACGAACCTCATTCTTATAAATAGAATCTAAATCTAGATTAACATAATCCTCAGAAACATCAACTCCACCAACAGAAGACACATAAGAATACACATCAATGCCTTTAGTTTTTAAAATTTGTGCTGCAATCGCCCCAGCAACAACCCAATTTGCAGTCTCTCTAGCAGAAGACCTACCCCCTCCCCTATAATCACGAATTCCATACTTTTTATCATATGTAAAATCTGCATGAGAAGGCCTATAGATACTTTTTAAATTATCATAGTCTTTGGATTTTTGATTAGTATTTTTTATTAAAAACCCTATTGGAGTACCAAGAGTTTTTCCTTGAAAAACACCAGACAGGATTTCAACCTCATCAGATTCTTTTCTTTGACTAACAATTGATGACACTCCAGGTCTCCTCTTATTTAAGCACTCTTGGATATTCCGCAAATCAACACTAAATCCAGATGGACACCCATCTATGACACCACCAATAAACGTACCATGAGATTCACCAAAAGTTGTCAGTCTAAATAAATTACCGATGGCTGAAGACATAATTAAACAAATATATCAATTTCATTAACCACATATTTCATTTACTTTGCTTATATTTTAGCTGAAATATGAAAACATTAATCAAAAACATACAACAAATAGTTGGAGTTTCCGAAGAATCTAAATGTACAATGAAAAAAGGAAACGACATGAATAATATCTCTATTATTAATGATGGTTGGATTCTCATAGAGAATGATGTAATTATGGATTTTGGAAATATGGAGACATGGAAAGGAGTAGATGACTGGAATAACACTAATATAATTGATGCAAATAATGGAACTGCACTACCAACATGGTGTGACAGTCACACTCATATTGTATACGCTGGCACAAGAGAATTAGAGTTTTTAGATAGAATCAATGGCCTTTCATATGAGGAAATTGCAAAAAATGGTGGTGGAATTTTAAACTCTGCAAAACTATTATCAAAAACAGGTAAAAATGACTTATATCACCAAGCCTCAAAAAGACTACATAAACTAATTAAACTGGGCACTGGTGGAATAGAAATTAAAAGTGGGTATGGCCTTGATACAAAAAATGAGATTAAAATGCTAAAGGTTATACAAGAACTAAAACAAAACTTCCCAATACCGATAAAAGCTACATTTTTAGGAGCACATGCTGTACCTAAAGATGTGAGCCAAGAAAAATATGTCTCTATTATCATAAATGAAATGATCCCTGAAGTAGCAAAACAAAACTTAGCAGACTATATTGATGTGTTTTGTGATAAAGGATTTTTCACAGATTATGAAACTGAAAAAATTTTAGAATGTGGCATAAAACACGGACTTAAGCCAAAAATCCACGCAAATGAATTAGATTTTTCAGGAGGAATTCAAGTGGGAGTCAAAATGAACGCTCTAAGTGTGGACCACCTAGAATTTACAGGAAAAAAAGAAATAAGCTTATTAAAAAACTCTAACACTATACCCACACTACTACCAGGAACAGCCCATTTCTTAAATTTAGAATATCCTCCAGCTAGACTTATGATTGACTCAGGACTAGGAATAGCAATAGCAAGCGACTACAACCCAGGGTCATGTCCATCAGGTGATATGGCAAAAACAATCTCATTAGCGTGTGTAAAAATGCAATTAACTCCGAATGAAGCTATTAATGCCGCAACGATTAATGGCTCATTTGCAATGGAAATAAATGACGTCTTAGGAAATATAAAAAAAGGGAAAAAAGCGAATCTAATCATAACAGAAGAAATACCATCAATAAACTACATACCTTATTCGATGGGGGAAAATAATATCGCTAAAGTTATAATTAATGGTAAAATTTATCATGATTCTGAAACAAATTATTAAGTTTGTATGTTAGGTAGGATAAACACTTATTATGAGAACCAAAATCTATAAATATTTCTTGATCTGTTGCATAAGCTTTTTACACACCATTCCATCTGTACAAGCACAATGTGAATGGTTATACGAAAATCGTCCTGAAGGATCTTATATTATAGAAGATGATAAAATAATACTATTCTATTGTGAAAATTTAATGGACATCATATATGCTCCCGATGAATATATTGATGTTTATTGGGAATATACAACAGACACAGGACAGCAATGTCAAGATTGGGATTGGTCTGAAGATGATTTCTTTTTTTCAGTCAACTACAATGATCCATGTATAGAAGAATTAGAAAACAATACTATTACAGTTACGTTTACAGGATTAATTGACGAAACACTAGACCCAGAAACTTGTACATTTGATATATTATTTAATGACCCTGGAAACCCTACAATTCAAATAGGAGAAAATGGAGGGGGGTATGACACAAATCAACAAATCACAATATGTGAAGATAATAATGTGATACTGACTGCATCGAGTTTAGGGTCAAATGCTGATTATTCTTCTTTTGAATGGTATCTAAATGGAGAATTAATAGAAAATGAAAATTCAATAGAACTAATTATCAACAACACAGAATACGACATAAATTCTGCAAACACTTTTTATTTTTCTGTAACAAATTACTGCTCTGGGCTGGAAGGAAATAGTGTGGATTCTGAGTGGCTAACTATTAGTATTTATGAAGGCTATGACCAATGTGAACCTTGCAACTGGGATTTACCGGACCATGACAGTGGTGAATTTTATGGATTTTGTATCGATTGTGAAGGTGATGGATATTTTCCTGAACCACCAAACAACGAGGAAAACAGAAGCTTTGAAAACACACTTAGAATACCTACATGTGAAGCAACAACATATCTACTAACAATATATAATCGCTTAGGGAGAGAGCTATTTCAATCAGAATATGACAATCACCCTTGGAACGGTAAATTGAAAAATGGAAGGAAATGTAAAGAAGGGACATATTACTATAAATTAGAATATATTTTAAACCCATCTCTTGATGAAGATCAACAAAATGAAACTAAAATCTCAACTGGAACAGTGTACTTAGACTGGGGTAACTAATAAGAAATGAATCAAAAACTACTTGAATGTGTTCCAAATTTTTCTGAAGGAAGGGACACTAAAATTATTGACAAAATTATTAATGAAGTAAAAACTACAAAAGGCGTAACGCTTTTAAATGTAGACCCTGGAAAAGCCACAAACAGAACAGTCGTTACATTTGTAGGAAACCCGAATTCAGTAATAGAAGCTGCATTTAAATTAATTAAAAAAAGTAGTGAATTAATAGATATGGAAAAACATTCAGGTGAACACCCTAGAATGGGTGCAACCGATGTTTGTCCGCTAATTCCGGTTTCTAATATTACAATGGAAGAGACTATAGTATATGCAAAAAAACTCGCAGAAAAAGTAGGAAATGAACTAAACATCCCAGTTTATTTATATGAAAATTCTGCAAGTAAAAAATATAGAAGAAATTTATCTGAAATTAGAGAAGGAGAATACGAAGGATTAAAAAATAAATTAAAAGACAAAAGATGGCAACCAGATTTTGGATCACAAGTATTTGAAAATATAAAAAAACATGGTGCAACTGCCATAGGTGCCAGAGATTTTCTAATAGCATATAACATTAACCTAAATACCACTTCTACAAGACGAGCAAATGCCATTGCATTTGACATTAGAGAAAGAGGAAGAATAGCACGAAAAGGAGGTAAATTAACAGGTCGAATATTAAAAGATAAAAATGGCAATATAATATGGAAAAAAGGGAGTTTGAAACACGTTAAAGCAATTGGCTGGTTCATTGAAGAATATGGAGTTACCCAGATATCTATGAATTTGACTAATATTACACAAACACCTATTCATGTTGTATTTGATGAAGTATGTAAAAAAGCTGCAAAAAGAGGGATTAGGGTCACTGGGTCTGAACTAGTTGGTTTGATACCATTAAAATCAATGATTGATGCAGGGAAGTATTTTTTAAAAAAACAAAAAAGATCTTGTGGAATTTCAGAAGCAGAAATTATTAAGATTGCTCAAAAAACAATGGGATTAGATGAAATAGAAACATTTAATCCTTCTGAAAGAATTATTGAATATCAAATAAAAAATAAAGAAAAGAAATTAAGTCAACTATCATTAACTCATTTTCTTCAAGAAACAGCATCCGAAAGCCCTGCTCCTGGCGGAGGTTCAATATCTGCATACATAGGAGCCTTAGGGGCTTCACTCGCTACTATGGTTGCAAATTTATCTAGTCACAAAAGAGGCTGGGATGATAAATGGGAGCAATTCTCTATTCTTGCAGAAAAAGGGCAAGAATCTATTCTCCAACTAGAAAAACTAGTTGACGAAGACACAAAAGCATTCAACAATATTATAAATGCGTTTAGACTAGGTGATAAAACAAAAAAAGAAAAAGAATACAAGGCTGATGAAATACAAAAAGCCACCTTATATGCGATACAAATTCCTTTAAAAATCATGGAATACTCATTAGATTCCATGGCTTTAATAGAAACCCTAGCAGATTCAGGCAACCCAAATTCAGTAAGTGATGCAGGTGTAGCTGCAACATGTGCAAGATCAGCAGTTTTAGGTGGATATTTAAATGTAATGATAAACATCAAAGACTATAACAACGAAACAGACAAAATTAAAATCATTAAAAAAGCTGAAAAAATCAAAGCAAAGGCTATAAAAAAAGAAGATCAAATTCTTAAAAAAACCATGAAAATAATACAAAAGCCTATTTAAAATAGTATGAAAAGAAAAACCATAAAAAGAATAAGAAGAATATATCTTTTCTCCTCTATTCTAATGGGTGTTCTAGCACCATTAATTTGCTTGTATTTTTTTCCTGAATTTGACCCCAGAATTCATCCAGTTTCATTATTTGGCATACTAAAAGAATCTGCACTCATTTTCACAATCTTGTTAATTATATTTTCAATAGCATTATTATGGAATGGAATGACAGCTATACGAAAATTAATAAAACACAAAAAATATCAATTCTGGCTACGATTATTTCTTGCAGCTGCTAGTTTTAACTTATGCTTAACTGGAATAATACACATGACACTAGGCCCCCTACATCAAATTCCTGCTTTATGTTTTTTTCTGGCTTACAATTTTTTTATTTTTCTGTTTGGTATAGGAAGAACAAAATCATATGTAAGACAGGGATTATTTTCTAGCATAATAGGTAGCCTAATGCTTCTTTCCTCTTTATTACTTATCCCATTTCCAAGTTATGGAGTAGCAGAAATATGGTATATATTTTTAATCTTTTTTTGGAATATAATCATGTGGCTGCACCAGCAGAAGTTAATACGCATGTAATTCGAAAACTTGATGCTCTAGTCTGTTTTTTGCTAAATACTTTCTTTCTAAATCAGCAGCAAATGGCACTGGAGTATCTAGGCTAGAAACTCGATATATCGGAGCATCTAAATACTCAAATAAATCTTTTGCAATCAAAGAAGCTATATCTGCACCAAATCCGCCAAGATGAGTGTCTTCATGTAGAATTAATACTTTACCAGTTTTTATCACTGTTTCTTTAATTGCAATAATATCTAGGGGAATAAGAGTTCTTAAATCTACTAAATCTATCGAGATATTATGATTATCATTAATAAAGTCTAATGCCCAATGTACACCCATGCCATATGTAATAATACTTAAATCATGGCCAGATTGTAATAAATTAGCTTTACCTAATGGTATAGTGTAATAATCTTTGGACACATTTTGAGAAACACTTCGATATAATGCTTTATGCTCAAAAAACATAACAGGATTCGGGTCTTCTATTGACGATAACAGCAACCCTTTAGCATCTGATGGAAATGCAGGGTAAACAACTTTTAAACCTGGCGTATGAGTAAACCAAGCTTCATTAGTTTGTGAATGAAAAGGTCCTGCTCCAACACCACCACCACATGGCATTCTTACTACAACATCAGCAGATTGCCCCCATCTATAATGAGTTTTAGCTAAATTATTGACTACGGCATTAAAACCACTACTAACAAAATCAGCAAATTGCATTTCTACTACACTTTTCAAACCGACAACTGAAAGACCTAGTGCCATGCTTAAAACTATGGATTCACATATAGGAGTGTTTCTAACTCTATCTTTTCCAAAAAGATCTACGAATCCATCAGAAATTTTAAAGACCCCACCATAATCTGCAATATCTTGGCCCATAAAAATCAAATCATCATATTTTTCCATTCCTTGTTTTAAAGCAGAAGAAATAGCATCTATAAATCTCACTTCTGTTACATCATTTGACGGAGGTATTTCTTTTAGATGATGTTCTTTAAAAACACTATTTAGCTCGTTTTCTTCATCGGCTATTATATCTTTTTCAGAAAATGCATCTTTAATAGAAGAATCTATTTCATTTTGAATATTCTCTTTCCAAGTGAATATATCTTTTGAGGTCAATATATTTTCTTTCAAAAGATGATTTTCAAAATTAGTTATAGGATCTTTATCCGCCCATTTATCTAGTAATTTTTTTGGAACATATTTAACACCTGACGCCTCTTCATGTCCACGCATGCGAAACGTATCACACTCTACTAATACTGGCCTTGGATTCTTTCGAATACTTTTAGCTAAATCCTGTATCTTTTGAAACACATCAATAACATTGTTCCCATCAATAGTATAGCCATCAATACCATAACCAATAGCACGATCAGATAATTTATTACAATTATATTGTTCTTTCACTGGAGTAGATAAACCATATCCATTATTTTCAATTAAAAAAATGACGGGTAATGACCATACAGACGCAATATTTAATGCTTCATGAAAATCGCCTTCACTAGTCCCCCCTTCACCGGTAAATACTAAACAAACTTTATTTTTTTTATTAATCATATTCCCTAAAGCTATACCACTAGCAACACCCATTTGAGGGCCCAAATGAGAAATCATTCCAACTATATGATGTGTAAGTGAGCCAAAATGAAAAGACCTATCTCTCCCATTTGTAAAACCTGCTTGTTTTCCTTGAAACTGAGAAAACAAAGAAGATAATCTAATATTTCGACCAGTGAAAACACCTAAATTCCTATGCATTGGCAAAATATATTCATTTTCATCTAAGGCATTAACAACAGCGGCAGCAATAGCTTCCTGACCGATTCCAGAAAACCATTTTGAAATTTTACCTTGCCTTAACAACACCAACATTTTTTCTTCAATCATCCTAGGCTTTAACATCGACAAGTACAGATCAACCAATATCTGCTTATTAAAGTTTGATATATTATAATTAATTTTCATTTGATTCAAAATTATATAATTAAATATTTAATTTTGCTCTAATTATCAATTATTTAAAATTAATCATGAATACAGTCAACACCATCCCATCACTAGACTTAAATGATTTCATCAGCAATAACACAGAAAAAAAACTAAATTTTGTTCAAGAATTAGGTAAAGCATATGAGGAAGTTGGTTTTTTATCTCTTAAAAACTATGGACTTACTAATGAAATTGAGCAAGAATTATATAAAGAAGTTTATCATTTTTTTAATTTGCCAGTTGAAATTAAATCCAAATATGAAAAACCTGAACTAAATGGACAAAGAGGATATGTGTCCTTTGGCAAGGAAAAAGCAAAAGGATATAAAAAATCTGATTTGAAGGAATTTTGGCATTTTGGACAAGAACTAGAGGAGAATGACCCACTTGTTAATGAATATGAGCCAAATGTATTTTGTGATGAATTACCAAACTTTAATAAAATTGGTCGGCACGTATTTAATAGCCTATAAAAAACTGGGATTTATATTCTACAAGCATTAGCTACATACCTAGAATTACCTGAGAATTATTTTGACAAAAAAGTTACAGGAGGAAATAGTATATTAAGAGCTATACATTACCCTCCAATACAAACTGAACCGAAAGGAGCAGTTCGAGCAGCAGCTCATGGAGACATCAATTTAATCACTATTTTAATGGGTGCAAGTGCATCCGGACTAGAAGTGCAAACAAGAAGTGGGCATTGGATTCCTGTAACAGCACTTCCAAATCAAGTAGTAGTTAATATTGGTGACATGATGTCCAGATTAACAAACAACAAGTTACATTCATCTATTCATCAAGTTGTAAATCCTCCAAAAAAAGATTGGAGCAAACCACGATTCTCTATCCCTTTCTTTATGCACCCAAGATCAGAAATGTCGTTAAATTGTTTAAATTGTTGTATCGATGAACAAAATCCAAAACATTTTCAAGACATCACTGCTGGAGAATTTTTGGAAGAAAGAATTAAGGAACTAGGTCTAAAAAAATGAAAAAAGGAGGTATTGTTTTCTCTACAAATAAGAATTTACACATAGAAGAAGAAGAAGAAGAATGTGCAGTGAGTAAAAATAATTTTACTGTTTCAGTTTGTTTTGAAAAAAAAGGAAGAGCAGGGAAAGGTGTAACTATTATTAGAGGTATAGAAGAAGATTCTAACACAATAAAAAATTTAGCAAAAGAAATCAAAAAAACTTTATCAATAGGGGGCAGCAATAAAAATGGTGAAATCATACTACAAGGTAGAATACAAGATAAAGTTATTAATTTACTCAACGAAAAAGGATATAAAACAAAAGGGACTCAAACAGTTTCAAGTAAAATCTCGCTAACCTCCAATTTAGAGATCATTAATGACATTTTAGAAGGGCCAAAA
>PAMG01000039.1 GCA_002707245.1 Flavobacteriales bacterium | reverse complement strand
ACTCCGATTATTAATCCTCCACAATCAGCGATTTTAGGCATGCATAATATTGTTGATCGAGCTGTAGTTATCAATGGAAAGATTGAAGTTGCACCAATGATGTATTTGGCCTTATCCTATGATCATAGAATAATAGATGGAAAAGATTCAGTAGGATTCTTAGTTGCAATAAAAGAATCATTGGAAAATCCAATAGAACATTTATTAGGTGGAGAAAAAGGAATAAAGAAAAATTTCAATATTTAATTAGATAACTGATTTTCTAATTCAGGATCAGCTTGTAGATAAATATATTCTGAAGAAGTGCCACTAAACACACCTAACCCACCATCAACATTGCTATTTGCTTGTGATGGTGCACCAAATGGTCCTGCAGGATTATTGAATTCTAATGACCGCCAAAAATCCCAAGATTTTCTATCCCAAGAAGACCATTTTAAAGAGATACTATCTCCAATATTCCAGAATCCTGTTGTTGCGCCAGTTGAACCATCAACTTCGTCATTCTCACCATTAGTTTCTTGCTCTCCCCATTCTTGCCAAAACCCACGACCTTTATACATAGGAAATGAAAAAGACCAGCCATTTACATATTCATCATTATAATTACCATCTCCCTCTAACATCGAAATAAAAAGATCATCCCAGCCGTCCGGGTGAATATAATCAAAAGTACTACTCCATATAGGTTTTGTTTGTGTAAAGGCCCTGATACAATTTCCAATTGTATCAGGGTCCTCCCAATGCCCTAGTAGATAACAATATGTGCTATCGTCAGCCCGATAAAGAAAACGTAAACTATCTTTTGTTAGTGGTGCTAATTTTGGAATAGTTGTAATAGTAGAAACTAATGTGTCATCTTTCTCAATGGTTATTGTATATGTGACACCTTCTACACCTTTCATGCTAGAAGTAGCATAGTTATAATACCATGTGTCAGTTAAATTAGTAAACCAAGGAGAATAAGTTGGTGTTAATAATTCGGATTCTCCTATACTATTACTAATTGTAACGATTGCATCATTAACTAATGATTCCCCTATACTATTATCACTAATAGGATCAAAATATGGAAGACTTCTTGTGATGAGAATTTTAGCAACCCGGTTATTTTCTATATAACCATTTACTACAAATTGTGTACCATTATTTGGAATTTCAATATCTATTTCTTTAGTACAAGAACAAATTAAAAAAAGGATTAGTATGTAATTTATGTTTTTCATTTATTAAAAATTAAAGTTCCAAGAAATAGATGGAATAATTGGGAAAATAGAAACTTGTTGTGCTTTAATCTCTACCTCACTTCCAGTCCCAAGTAAACCATCTGGTTCAAAATAAATAAAATAAGGATTTTGCCTGTTGTATATATTATATATGGATAGAGTCCAACTTGACTCATATTTTTTTGTTTCTTTATTTTTCAGTGTTAATGCTACATCCATTCTATGATATGGATCCATTCTATAACTATTACGATCACCCCATTCAGTTATGGGATTTCCTTCAATTATATATACAGATCTAGGAATAGTTAAAGAATTCCCACTAGCATAAACAAATACTGTTGATAAATTTAATCTTTTAGTAATTTGATAATTTAATACAATTGATAAATCATGAGGTCTGTCATATTTAGCATGATACCAATTTCCATTATTTAATTCATTAAATTCTCTAGTCGTTTTAGATAAAGTGTAACCAATCCAACCATTTAACAATCCTGTTCGTTTGGCTAAGAATAGTTCTAAGCCGTATGATTTTCCATCGCCAAATGTTAGGTTGTTGTCAATATTTTCTACTCCTAAAGCTAATCCGGGAATATAACTTTCTTCATATTCTACTAGATTTTCCATTGTTTTATAATAAACTTCTGCTGAAGTTTCATATTTATTATTATCCAAATTCTTATAGTATCCTAATGAGAATTGTCGTCCAAATTGCGGTTTTACCAGATCAGAACTTGGTAGCCACACGTCAGTAGGCAATGATGAACTAGCTACTGAAGTTAAGTGCAAATATTGATAATTTTGTATAAATCCAAATTTTAGTGAAGAACTTTCATTAATTAAATATCTAAATGAAAAACGAGGCTCAAAACCGCCGTATGTTTCCACAACATCCCCTCTATTATATTGGATGATTGTGTCAGTAGATACTTGGCCAATTTGTTCAGAATCATCTTTTACGTGTCTTTCAAATGGACCCACTTGGATAAACCCAGAATACCTTAAGCCAAAATTTACAAGTATTCTATCACTTAGATTATATTCATCATTTATATATACACCATATTCATGTGCATAGTAATTAATTATTTCTTCTAATTCAAAATCATCATAGCTGCCTGAGAAACTTGTTGGATTGAATTTGTGATAAATATAGTTGCTCCCAAATTTAATTTTGTGTTTTAGATTTGGGTAATAACTGAAGTCATTTTTTATATTCCAGTCTCTTATACCAGAAAACATATTTGTTGTAGATGTAGGGAGACTATCTAATTCTTGAGAGACATTAAATTCATATTTATATTCACTAAAAATAAGAGATGTATTCATAAATAATCGACTATTAAATAAATGATTCCATCTCAATGATGCAGTTGCATTACCCCATGGCATGTTTATATTAAATCCCCAATCTTCACTATTGAAATTAAAGACATCTCTCCCGAAATATCCGCTTAAGAAAATTTTGTCTTTTGGTGTGATTTGATAATTTGCTTTTGTAGTTAAATCATAAAAGTAATATGAGCTTCCAGCAAAAGAAGTTGTATCTACAAAAGGTTTAGCAAAAATATCAAAATAGGTTCTTCTTGCAGATATTATAAAAGAACTAGTATCTTTTTTAATAGGACCTTCAACAGTAATTTTTGATGAGATTAAGCCAATGCCTCCAGTTGCACCAAACTTTTTATTATTTCCATCTTTCATGTTGATATCAAGTACTGAAGATAGTCGGCCTCCATAATTAGCAGGCATAGAGCCTTTAATTAAATCAACATTATTTATTGCATCACTATTAAATACAGAGAAAAAGCCAAATAAATGAGAAGCATTATATACAACAGCTTCGTCTAATAAAATTAAATTTTGATCGGGTCCTCCTCCTCTTACATAAAAACCAGATGAACCTTCAGATCCAGATTGTATCCCGGGTAATAGTTGAATTGTTTTTAAAATATCTTTTTCCCCCATTAATACCGGAATCTGATCAACTTGCGCAACTTCTAATTCAATTTTACCCATATCAGCATTTTTAATATTGGCATCTTCTTTTTTAGCTTTTACAATGACCTCATCAGTTAAATAACTCATTGTATTTAAATTAAAAACAATATTATCTATTGAATTAGAGACATTGATAGCTTTAGTTTGGTAGCCGATATACGATGTTTCTAATGTATATGTTCCTTTTTGAAGTGTGAATGAAAAAAAGCCATAGTTATTAGTTGTGCACCCAACATTTAATTCTTTAACAACTACATTTGCACCAATTAATGTTTCTCCTGATTCTGCACTTTTAACATATCCACTGATAATAATATCTTCTTTTTGGGAAAATGTGAACAGTGATATTAAAAAAATAAAATATACTAAGTTTTTCATCGGTACAATTTTAGTATTTTATTTTCAATTAGTATTAATTTTTTGGAGTGTTTTTATTCCATCATATATACTCTCCACATTATTTACATATAATTTCATCTTATTATTATCTTCTTTAATTGAGAAAATTTGCCCCTGATCTTCTTGAATTATTTTAATGATATTATTTAAAATATTTTGTGTAATATGTTTGTTAAATGTAATAATCATCTTTTCTTTTTTGAGTATAATTTTTTCACAGAATCTTTTTTCTGCTAATTCTCGTAGCTTTATAGATTCTAATAAGTCAATTGTTTCTTCTGGAATTTTTCCAAATCTATCTTTTAATTCTAATTCTATTTTTTGTATTTCAGAAGTTTTTTGAATACTGCTGAGCCTTTGATATAGATTCATTCTTTCAGATAAATCTGAGACATATTCAATTGGTATTAATAATTCTAAATCTGTTTCTATTGAGCATCGAATTTTATTAGTATAATCTTTTGTTGAAAGTGACGCTTTTTTAAATTCAGATTCTTTTAATTCATTTATGGCTTCATCTATTATTTTTTGATAATTAGAAAACCCCATTTCTTCAATAAATCCAGATTGTTCTGCTCCTAGCATATTGCCAGCTCCACGAATCTCTAAGTCTTTCATGGCAATATTAAATCCATCTCCTAAACTAGATAAATTAGTAATTGCATTAAGTCTTTTCATTGCAGTATCTTTTATTTTATTAAATGGTGGTGTTAATAAATAGCAAAATGCTTTTTTATTGGATCTTCCTACCCGTCCTCTCATTTGGTGTAAATCTGCAAGACCAAAATTTTGTGCATTATTAATAATAATAGTATTTGCATTTGGTATATCTAAGCCATTTTCAATAATGGTAGTAGTAATTAAAACATCAAAATCTCCATTAATAAAATCTAAAATTGTGTTTTCTAATTTTTTAGCTTCCATTTGTCCATGAGCATATCTGATATTTAAATTTGGACACATTTGCGAAATTCGATGATGTAAATCTTCAATATTTGCAATTCTATTATGCACAAAAAAGACTTGTCCCCCTCTAGTGATTTCATAAGTGATAATTTCTTTTAATAATTCATGATTAAAAACTGAAATATTTGTTTCTATTGGATTTCTATTTTTGGGATAAGTTGTCATTATAGATAAATCACGAGAACCCATTAATGAAAATTGTAATGTTCTAGGTATTGGTGTTGCTGTTAGAGTTAATGTGTCAACATGCTCTCTAATACTTTTTAATTTGTCTTTTGAAGAAACCCCAAATTTTTGTTCTTCATCAATAATGAGCAGACCAAGATCTTTAAATACAACATCTTTACTAATCAACCTGTGAGTACCTATAATAATATCAATTAAACCATCTTTTAATTGATCTAGAATATGGAGAGCATCTTTCTTAGAGACAAATCGATTCAAGTATTTTATTGTACAGGGAAAGTTTTCTAATCTCTTTTGAAATGTTTTATTGTGTTGCAGAGCCAATATAGTTGTTGGAACCAGAATAGCTACTTGTTTATTGTCAGCAACAGCTTTAAATGCAGCACGAATTGCTATCTCTGTTTTTCCAAAACCAACATCACCACAGACTAATCTATCCATTGGCGATGTACTTTCCATATCTTTTTTAATTTCTTCAGTTATTTTTATTTGGTCCTCTGTTTCCTGGAATATAAATGATGCTTCAAGTTCATGTTGAAGATAGGTGTCTTTTGAAAAAGCAAATCCTTTTGTGATTTTTCTTTTTGCATATAATTTTATTAAATCAAATGCAATTGTTTTGACCTTTCCTTTAACTCTTTCTTTTAAATTTTTCCACCGTGGTGAACCTAATTTATCTAGCTTTAGTTCTTCACTAGATTCTTTATACTTAGATATTTTATGAAGAGAGTGAACACTGATGTATAGCACATCATTGTTTTTATAAATTATCCTAATAGATTCTTGCTTCTTATTGTTGGATGTTTTTATTCTTAAGCCATCAAACATGCCAATGCCATAATCAAAATGTGCAACATAGTCACCTTTTTTAAAATCGGTTAACTCTTTTATGCTTAATGTATTTTCTGTTTTATAGATTCTTTTTGATTTGTATTGATGATGTCTTTCAAAAATTTGATGATCCGTATATAGGATAATCTTATTAGATCGATCAATAAAACCTTCCTTTAAAGAGTTCTCACAATTTATTAAATTGACTAGGTGCAAATAATTTTTAAAAATATTTTGTAATCGTTTCATTTGGTTTTCAGATGAAACAGTTATGATGTTTTGATATCCCTCATTACGATACTCGTCTAAGTGACTAATTAGTATTTCAAAATTTTTATTAAATGTTGGTTGTGGACTAGATTGAAATACTATTGTTTTGTTATAATGAGAATTATCCGTAGGGCCGGTATAAAGACATTGATGGTTTTGAATTGTCTGTCTCAATTTCCCTAAGCCTATATTTTCTTGATTATCAAATAAAAAATTAGAATTATTAATCCAAATAATAGTTTGTTTTGGTAAATACGAAAATAAATCAGTTGTGCTGAAACTTTCTGCTTCATCTTGAATGTTAGAAATGATATCAATCTCCTGGAGTGAATCAATTGACATTTGATCTGACACTTTGAAATAATTTATCTCTTCAATCGTGTTGTTATCAAATACTATTCTATAAGGGTATTCATTCCCATATGAGAATATATCTATTATAAAACCACGAATAGAAAAGTCACCCGGCTCTACAACAATGTTATTATTATTGAAAGAAAGATTATGAAATTTTTCTATTAAATCTTCTTGATTAATTTCATCTCCAACAGATAATCGAATTTGATTTTTTTTGAAATCAGACTTTGTAATAATTTTTTCTTTTATTGCTTTCGGATAGCTAATAATTGTATTGTATTTATTTTTGCTAAGCTTATTTAATACTTCAATTTGTTCTAGTAAAATATTTTTATCTCCTATTTTTATGCGTTCTGATGAGGGAAATAAATGTGAAGTATGCTCAGGGATAATATTATTTAAATCATCTAAAAAATAAAGTGCTTCTTCTAAGTTCTGTAGTATAAATAAATGAGTTGATTTCGTGTTTTTAATTGTATGTGCAGAAAGAAGTGCTTTTTGAGAACCATTAAGGTTCTTTAAATAAAAATTATCTCTTTCTCCTTTTGTATTCAAGTCGTTAATTAACGACTCAAAATTTTCACTATCAGAAAATAACTTTAAAAGATTTAATTTATTCACACCTTATATAATGACAATAATTGATTAACCATCTGCTTGGACCCCACAACAAAAGCTGTTCTTTGATGGATGTTTTTTGGCTTTACATCTAGTATGTTTTGTGTCAAATTTGTGGAATCTCCACCTGAACATTTTGCTATAAATGCTATAGGGTTACATTCATATATTAATCGCAATTGTCCCTGTGGTCGATCGGCGGTAGTAGGGTATATGAAAATCCCACCTTTTAACATGTTTCGATGAAAATCAGCAACCAATGACCCAATGAATCTTCCTGTATGTGTTCTTTTCCCATCGGGGTTTAATTCTTTACAATAATTTATAAATTCGATAATTTCTTTTTCCATTGAGTTAAAGTTACCTTCATTAATTGAAAAAATATTTCCTGTATTTGGTGTGCTTATGTTTGGGTGAGTTAATACATACTGTTTATTCTTGGTATTTAAAGTGAATCCATATGCAGCTTGGTTAATTGCAAAAACCATCATTGTAGTAGTCCCATAAATTACATAGCATGCTAATTTTTGATTCGCACCATTTTGTAAAAATCCATCTTCTGTATTTTTTAATATTGAGAATATACTTCCTACAGGGATGTTCACATCAATATTTGAAGAGCCATCTAGTGGGTCCATGGCAATTAAGTATTTACCATTATTCTTTAAGTCTATGATGTCTTCATTTTCTTCTGATAGTATTTTGGCTATGTTAGAATTAGTGTTAAATGCATGAATGAAGATGTCATTAGCTATTAAATCTAGCTTTTGAACTTCTTCATCTTGAACATTTTTTTGTCCACTAGATCCAAAAATGTCATCGGTTTCTTCATTTATTTTTTCATACATTTTAATGGATCCAGATTCTATGTTGAGAAGAATTTCGTTGATTTCAGAATTGAAATTTTTTGAATTTAAAAATTGTTGTAGTGTCATATAAATAAAAAAGAATAATATATTTAATTGCAAAAATAAAGTTTAATATTTTATGAAGGTATTAAAATTTGGTGGAGGTTGTTTAAAAGATGCAAAATCTATTCAAAAAGTCCCTAAAATTATTTCACACTATGATGATGATATAGTCATTGTTGTTCTCTCTGCTTTTGGAAAGATTACTAACATGTTAGAAGATGAAAAATATGAAGGCATGTTATCTTTTATTCAAACTATTATGATGGACTTAAGTTTTTCATTAAATGATATAGAGGATGTTCTAAACAAGAAAAAATATTTTAATTTTTCTAATCGACTTTCATATCCTGAGCGTGTTTCTATTGGCGAGTATCTTTGTTCGGAAATAATTCATAGATATTTAAAATTAGAAAATATAGATAATATCCAATTGGATGCTACAAAATATATATTCACAGATTCATGGAACTCGTATTTAAATTCTGCTAAATTCCATTCTATTCATATTCCAAATAATTTTTTAGAATCAATAGTTAAAAAAACAATTATTACACAAGGTTTTATAGCATCAGATATAAATTCTAATTCAAGCACAACCTTAGGGAGAGAGGGCTCTGATTATACCGCTGCTATTTTTGGTGATGCATTTAATGCAGATGAAGTTATTCTTTTTAAAGATGTAGATGGTATTTATAGTACAGATCCTAAAAAAAATCAAGATGCAAAATTGTTTTCTCATTTAACGTATGATGATGCATTTGAATTATGTAGTGATGGAAATACTGTTGTGCACCCAAAAACAATCAATCATTTAAAACGAAAAAGAATCCCACTTTTAATTAAAAATTTCGATAATTTAAGCAAGCCTGGGACAGTAATTAGTTAACAGCTATTCTGTAATTACTTTATCAATTTGATTGCCAATAATTTTCGATCCAATATCTGAATTTAATCCTATTCCAACTGTAAACACATCATATTTTGCTTTTGTCCAATCTATATGCAATGTAAATAGGAAAACTTTTAGTCGTGCTCCCATAGTTGCTTTGAATCCATTTACTCCGCCAAATGAGAAATTAAATGGATCTGTCACCGTTCCTAATGGCATGTTATTTTCACCATATTGATTATATACATATTCTCCCTCTAGAGCTAAATTGGATTGCGAATACTGATAACCCAATCCTATATATGGTGTTAGAGCGGATAATTTTTTACTTAAAACAAAATTAGAGTTAAATGCTTTTACATTAAAATTTAATTTATTGTCTTCTTGGTATTGATCAAACCCTAAACTGCTCTTTAAATTAGAATATCCTGCTACAAATGATAAGTCAAATGGTAGGATTTTAATTCCAGGTATCCATTGCTTGATATCATGCTTAAAGCCTAACCCCCAGAAACCCATACTTAATTTATCCACCTCAACTGCCGGTGCTAGTCTAAATAATATCTCTGTTTTTTTGATTAATCCAATACTGCCTTGTAAATATGGCATAACTAATAGACCATCCCAATTTAATCCTCCCGGTGAATTAAAGAGAGGTACTATTTCACCCGAAGGGCTGGTGTATGAAATTTGGGTTGTATTTGATGACCCTAAAATTGTAGATAATTCATTATTTTCCGCAGATAAAGCAATTAGATTAGGGTTAAAATTCATTGCTGATTCAGGGGGTCTAATAAAATGCACTCCAGCAGTTACATCAAAGCCAGGAAATTGATGAGGCTTTCCAGTATTATACCATCCAGCATTTAACCCACTGCCAAACCATTCTCCAAATGGCCCCATATAGCCTTCTATTAATGTTTCAGTGTCATTTAAAAAATCATTTCCTGCTCCATTTAAAAAGTTTAAAATAGCATCAGGCCCGGTATATTCAGGTGGTGATTGCCCTTTTGTAATTGATAAGCAAAGGATACTTAATATAATTGTTAAGAGTGTTTTTTTCATTTTAATTCAAGAATTTTATCAATTAGTACTGTAGATAATTTTTTATTTGATTCTTTTGATAGTCCTGCAATATGAGGAGTCAAAATAACATTATCACAAGATAACAAATAATTCAGATTTTTATCCACAGTGATATTGCTAAAAGATGAATTTTCATTTTCAATCACATCTAGTCCTGCACCCAATATTTTATTTGATTTTAATCCAGCAACTAAAGCCTTATTTGAAACTACTTTCCCCCTAGATGTATTTAATATATAAAATGGTTTTTTCATTTTAGAAATAAATTCGGAATTCAAAAAATAATTTGTTTCTTGACTTAATGGTACATGAAAACTAATTATATCACATTTTTCATAAATAGTTTTCATGTCACTTTCTTTAATTATATCGTTTTGAAATCCTGATTTATATTTGTCGTATGCAATTATTTCACATTTAAATTTCATTAATTTTTCCGCAAAAGCAGAACCAGTATTTCCAAACCCAATAATTCCAATAGTTTTGTTTTCGATTTCCAATCCTCTATTTAATTCTCTTTCCCATTTTAAGTCATGTAATTTTAATGAGGATTTGTGAATGTTTTTAAATAGATATAATAACATTCCTAATACATGTTCTGCAACAGCGTTTGCATTCCCTGCTGCTGAATTAAAACATTGGATATTTAATTCACTAGCTTTTCCTATATCAATAGATTCCATTCCCGAACCATATCTCCCAATAAATTTTAGATTTTTCGCTTTGTTTAAAAAATTTGCATCTATTTTCAATCTATTTCTTACAACGAGTCCATCAAATAAATGTATTTGTCGTAGTACTTCTTCATAACTTGTAGTCGTGTCGTATTTATATTTGATATTATTTTCTTTTAATAAATCAATAAATAAATCGTCAACTAAATCTGTAATTAATATATTCATTAAGCTGGTATTAAAATCAACTCAGCAATTTTAAAATAAATAAACAAACCAATTACATCATTCATAGTAGTAATAAATGGACCTGTCGCAACAGCAGGATCAATTTTGTATTTGTTTAAAATTAAAGGGACAAATGTGCCAAATAGTGCAGCAACTACCATCACTGTTAAAAGCGAAATACTTACTGTTAAGTTAAGATTTATCATTTCAGGCTGATCATTATAAAAGAAGTAACATAAAACAAACACTAAACTGCAACAAATCAATCCATTTATTAATGAGACACTGAATTCTTTCATGAATCGTTTTGACCAGTTGTCTACACCTAGTGTTTTTGATGCTAATCCTTGAACAATAATTGCAGATGATTGCACACCAACATTACCCCCCATAGCAGCAATTAATGGAATAAAAAATGCTAATTCATAATTATTTTTTATGATAGGGAATAAGCCAATTACAATTGCACCTAATAGTCCACCAATCATTCCAATAATGAGCCAAGGTATACGGGCTTTTGTTATTGTCCAAATGTTGTCTACAGCTTCAATATTGTCTGTTATACCAGAAGCCATCTGATAATCTTTTTCAGCTTCCTCCTTTATAAAATCTACAACATCATCAATTGTAATTCTGCCTATTAATTCATCATTGTCGTTAATAACAGGTAATACAATTAAGTCATATTTATTCATGATTCTTGCCGCTTCTTCACCGCTTGAATTTGCGTATACGGAAATTATTTGATTATTATAAACTTTGCTTATAAAAGTTTTTTCCGGTGTTAGTAGTAGTCGTTTTAGTGAAACGGTTCCAATTAATTTATTTTCTTTATTTACAACATATATAGTATAAACGTTATCTATGTTTTCTGCTTGTTTTCTCATTTCAGAAACACATCTTAACACACTCCAGTTTGCAGAAACTTTAATAAATTCTGTTGCCATTAGGGCTCCTGCAGAGTTTTCTTCATATGATAATAAGTCTGCTAAATCACTTGCTTGTTGTGGATCGGCAATATTAGATAAAACTTCTTTTTGTTTTTTTTCGGACAATTCTTGTATAACATCTACAGCATCATCAGAGTCTAAATTGTCAACAACTTCTTCTGCAATTTCTTTTGAACTTAAATCTTCAAGTAATCGTTCTCTTAGATCTTCTTCTAGTTCAATTAAAATATCTGCAGTAAATTCTTCTTCAAATATATCTAGTAAGTATTTTGCTTCATCAAATTTTAAAATTTTTAGTATTTCTGCTACATCAGGAGCCAGTAGATTTTTACAAATTGATTTAATTGAATCATCATTTTTTTCTTGAATGAATAATTCAATTTTTTCTATAAAATCCTTTGTTAATTCAAAATTCATTTTGAGTTTTCAATAATATTGGTTAATTCTATAAATTCGGCTACACTTAACTCTTCAGCTCTTTTAGACATCATATAATCCAAATTCGAGTCACTTAAGTTAGTAAATTTTTTTAATGCATTTTTTATTTTTTTTCTTCTTTGAGAGAATGATGTTTTAACTATTTCGACAAATTTCCTATAATCACAGCCTAAATCCTGCACATTATTTCGAGTTAATTTAATTACAGATGATTTTACTTTTGGCGGTGGGTTAAATTCATTTTCGTTTAAATCAAGTAATTTGTCGCATTTAAAAAAAGCCTGTATTAAAACACTTGGAATTCCATATTTTTTAGATTTTTTTTCACTACAGATTCGTTCTGCAACTTCTTTTTGAAACATTCCAACGACTTCTTGAATTGAATCACGATGTTCTAAAATCTTAAATAATATTTGAGTTGATATGTTGTATGGGAAATTCCCGATAATACTATATTTTTTCCATGGGATTGAATTCAAATCTAATTTTAAAAAATCCGCATGTATAATTTCGATATTCGAAAATTGATTTTTTAATAGATCAATAGCGTCAGCATCAATTTCAATTAATTTGATGTCTGCTTTCAGAGATATTAAAAATTGTGTTAATGCACCTTTACCTGGCCCAATTTCAATAATTTTATCACATTTACCAATATTCAAGAATGAAACAATTTCCTTCGCTTTTCGGGAATCTTTTAAGAAATGTTGACCGAAATATTTTTTAGGAGTAAATGTCATTTTTTCAATTAAATGTTGTTCAATAATCTTCTTTTAGCCTGGAATTTCCCTTTAAATTTTTCTATGTGCTCTTTTTGTAAATTTGAAGCAAATTCTTTTTCGTATTTTAGATATTCTTTCATGCTATTTAATTCATATTGTATGGTGTATGTGTTTTGTACATCTATATTTTTAAACATTTTAAACTGTATGAATAAATTAGTTTTCATAACATCAGGAATGTGTTTAGATTTCATCCAACTAAGCCATTCTTGAGTTATCTCTTTTTCAAGACATATTTCGATAGAATATATAATCATTATAGTTTTAGTAGATTATTTGTTCGCAATAAACGATATCTTTTTCTTGCTTTATTGATAAATATACTATTTGGAGTTTTCAATAGTAATTCTTCATATTTTTCTTTTGCTTTTATTTTATCATCTATTATGTCTTCATAAATTCGTGCTTGGTAAAAAAGGGCGTCGTCATATAAAATATCATAATAGTATTTTTCGCAAATTTCATGTAAAGCGTTGAGGGCATTAGTATATTCTTTTATTTTTATAAATACGTCAAATTTTTTAAATAAAACTTCATCAATTAATGTGTGATTTGGAAAAGAGATTTCTAAATCATTTAATGTTTTTAAGCAATCCGCATATTTTTTTTGCTCAAATAACAATTCGGCTTTTGCATATTCTAGTAATGCGAGATTAGTTGTATCTAGGTTAAGGTTGTCTGAAATCAATAGTGATAATTTAATTGCATTATTTGAAATTAATTTAGACGTAGATCTTTTTAAAACTTTTAACTGGTTTTGGGCCCATTCAAAATCGCCTTTATAGTAATTGATTTTAATTTTTTCAAATTTTGCTGTTTGTCCGATAACATCTTCTTTAAATTCTTTTTCTACTTGGGAATAAAGTAAGCTGGACTCCCAAATATCTCCGTTCGAAATTAAAATTTTTGCCAATTCCATTTTACAAATAGCTATATCATATTTATCTAGTCCTTTGTTTTGGATTGTGTTTTCTAATATTTGGATAGCTTTATTTTCTTCATCCAAATAGATTGCCAATAGATTGCAATAGTTTTTCAAAGTAAATATGGTCTCTGATTTGATTCCAAAAAAATCTAATGCTTCATTATGCGCTTTTACTAGGTCTTTAATCTCACTATCTTTTTTCAGTTTTTTGTTTTCCAAGATTTGAAATTCCATATCTAGTATTTGCAATGAACTATATTCATATTCGTATGAATTTTCATGATGACTTTCAAGAATATAATTTAATCCCTCTAAAGCGGTTTCATAATCTTCATTAGAAAAAGCAACATCACACAATGATATAATCTCCATGCTATTGTTGAAAGAGGTTTTATCAATGCTAATTTCATATTTTAATGCTTGATTGAATTTTTTTTCTTGCAGAAACAACCACACTAAAATTTTCGACACTTCATAAGAATTTTCTTTTTGAATATTCTTTAAAAGAATTTTTTTGAGTTTTTTATTATTGTCATTCCCTTCATCTTCACTAATTGTTCTTCGCAGCATATTCTTAGAGGTTTGAAAATAGTTCGGATATTTTTTTATTAGTTCAATCAATTTTTCATACATTGATTCAATATCTGCTAAATGAGAATAAATATTTGCTATTTGTATTAAATAGGTTGCTCGAGGATTTTCTTTATTTGCAAGTAGATATGCAGATAGTGCAAATTCATATTTTTTTTCTTTAAAAAACTTGGACCCTACTGTAGCTAAAAAGCGGTTGTTTTTTTTTGCTTCTTTTAAAGCTAATTCAAATGTTTCAATTGAGAGCTCATTCTCTTTTTTTAGTTCATATATTTTACCTAAATCAATTAATATACTAGGATTTTTATTTTGTTTGTAAAAAGATTTGATTGTTTTTTCAGCTTTTTTGTATGATTCTATTTTGATTAAACAATCAACATATTTATCATAAATACTTTTTACTTTTTTTTTCTTATAAATGCCTTCAAATAATGTAGATGCTTTTTGAAAATCTCCTTGTCGATAATATTCTCTTGCTAAGTTTTCATCACTAACACTTTGACTTGTTATTGATGAAGCTGCTGTCAACAAAAAAAATAAAATACAGTATTTAATTTTCATAGATAATTAATTCAATTTTTTTATTTAAAGTATCAAATTTTGCATTTAATTGAGAGAGGATACTATTTATTTTTTTTATTTCTTGTGACGTTGTTTGCACAAATATTTTTTCATTTTTCAAGTGTTTATCTAAGTCAGATCTCCTGTTTTTAGATTGGCTGTAGTCTATTTTTAGTGCATTTAGTTGATCTTGATTTGTCGTTAATGTGTTTTTCAGACTATTAATGGAATTAATGATAGTAGTTGTTTGATTGATGTAATTTAAGTACTCTCTGTATTCAAAATATATCAACTCTACACTGATACTATCAAGTTCTTTTTCTTCTAATTTAAGAATATTTAATTCTCCAAGCTGTATATTATTTTTTATATGATTAGTATTAATATTTTGTAGAATATTAATATCGCTTAAAGTAATTTGTTCTAATTCTTCAATAGTTTTGATTTCGATTTTATTTTCCTGGTTTTGACATGCGCTGCAAATAATTAATATATATAGAAGTGTGCTATAAATTTTATTAGATAAAAACATTTTCTTTTTACATTGTGATACTATCAAAGCCTAAATATTTATGTAGAACAATTGGCATCGTAATTGAGTTTTCTTTTTGATTTTGTTCTAAAAGAGTAGCTACAATTCTAGGTAATGCTAGTGAGCTACCATTTAAAGTGTGACATAGCATTGATTTTTTTTCTTCATTTATGCATTTTAGTTTTAGTCGATTTGCCTGATATGTTTCAAAGTTAGAAACAGAGCTAACTTCTAGCCATTTTTTTTGTGCAACCGAATACACTTCAAAATCATATGTTAATGCAGATGTGAAGCCCAAATCCCCACCACACAATTGGATAATTCTAAATTTTAAACCTAGTTCTTTCAATAGTTTTGCGACATGTTTCACCATTTCTTTTAATATGGTATATGAGTGTTTAGGGTCACAAATTTGTACAATTTCTACTTTATCAAATTGATGTAGACGATTTAACCCACGTACTTCTTTACCATAAGAACCAGCCTCTCTTCTAAAGCAAGGAGAATAAGCTGTACATTTTATAGGTAATTCACTATGATGATATCTATTGTTTTTAAACATATTTGTAATCGGGACTTCTGCGGTTGGTATTGCATATAAGTTGTCATTATTTATATGATACATCATGCCTTCTTTGTCAGGTATTTGTCCGGTATTAAAAGCCGAATCTTCATTCACAAAATAAGGAGGTATGTATTCCGTATATCCAGCAGACGTATTATAGTCTAAAAAGAAGTTAATTAAACCTCGTTGTAATTTTGCTCCAAGGTTTTTATATACTGGAAACCCAGACCCAGTAATTTGAGACCCTGTTTTAAAATCAATTATATCATATTTTTCTGCTAACTCCCAATGAGTTAAAAGACCCTCTATTTTGTTGGTGGGCTCAGAGATTTTTTTTTCCCAATTTTCAATTACAATATTATTTGCTGCATCTTTGCCTGCTGGCACTGTGTCGTGTGGGATGTTGGGAATGCGAATTAATTGATTTTTGATTTTTTCTTCAATATTTTTAGCTATTTCAATTAATTCTTTAGAATCTATTTTTATTTGTGCAGCATTTTTCTTTAGCTCTTCAATTTTTTCAAATTTTTTTTCTTTTGCAAATTGCCCAATATTTTGTGCTAATTGATTGCCTTCTGCAAGCATTGCATCTAATTTTTGTTGATTCTCAATTCTTTGATTATTTAACTCTAAGATTAGATGAATATCCTGTTTGGCATCAAGACCTCTTCTCTCTAATTTTTTTATAATTAAATCAGGATTTTTTTTAATTCTATTTATTTCTAACATCTAGGAAATTATCTATTAATCAAATTTACGCATTTATTTTACTTATTTTTTCTTAAAATGTAGAAATAAAAAAAGGCCTATTAGGCCTTTTTATTTCTATATGAGCAAATAATAGACTATTCTGTAATCACCGATACAAAAGATTTATTGTTAGCTTTTTTCTTGAATTTCACAACTCCATCAGTTAAGGCAAATAAAGTATGGTCTTTACCCATACCAACATTTTCCCCTGCATTATGAACAGTGCCTCTTTGTCTAATAATTATATTTCCAGCTACTACCTTTTGTCCACCAAAAATCTTAACTCCAAGTCGTTTAGAATGTGATTCTCTTCCATTTTTAGAACTACCTGCTCCTTTTTTATGTGCCATTTTATTTTATTTTTTTATTGTTTTCTTTGCCGGTGTTTTCTTTGCCGGCGTTTTCTTTACCGGCGCTTTCTTTGCTGTTGTCTTTTTTGCCGGTGTTTTCTTTGCTGTTGTCTTTTTTGCTGTTGTTTTCTTTGCAGTTTTCGTACTTGTATCTACTTCTTCTGTTTTCACACTTTTCTTCTTTTTAGACACAGAAATCTCATCAATCTTAATTTTAGTAAGCATTTGTCGATGTCCATTTTTTACCTTATATCCCTTTCTTCTTTTTTTCTTAAAGACAATAATTTTTTTGTCTTTTATGTGTTCAAGAATAGAAACAGTTACATTAGCTCCGTCAATAATAGGTGAGCCAATAGTAATTTTATCACCATTCTGAAGTAGTGAAACAGCATCTAGTACTAATTTATCTCCTTTTTTTCCAGATATTCTATCAATATAGAATTCCTGATTTTTTTCTACTTTTAATTGTCTACCATCAATATTTACTACAGCAATCATTTGTACTTTTATTTTTTTTAAGCATGCAAATATAATAAAACTAAATTATTAAACACGTTTATAATTCATAATAAATACACCAGTTAAAATCACAGTGATCCCAATTAATTCATAAGATTGAATAATTTCAGAGTCTATTGTGCCCCAGATAATGGCAAAAATTGGAATTAAATAAGTTGTTGAAGATGCAAATAAAGCGCTACATCTTTTTATTAAAATATTAAATAATATAATAGCTAAAGATGTACAAACTAAACCTAGAATTAACAAGTATATAAAATGATCAAAATGTAAATAAATTTTATTTATTAATGCATTAGTCGTATTGTTTGATATATATATAATAGGAATAATCGCAGAAAAAAAAGATGATATAACTGCAATATCTAAAGAATTTAATGATTCTAATTTATCTTTTATAGTATTGATACTTAATGCATAGCATATTGTTGCAAGTATTATTAATAAACTATATAATATATTATTATTTCCAATTGTAGATGGAGAAAGCAAAATGTATGTGCCTATTAAGCCAATTATAATACCAATAATACTGTTAGTATTCCATTTTGTGACATTAAAAAATATTATTCCAATAATTAATGTAAAGATAGGAGTAAGTGCATTTAACATTCCTGCAACAGATGAGTCTAAAACAACCTGTGATTTTGCAAATAAAATGGCTGGCACTACTGTTCCAATTAAACTTACAATTAATAAAGGTATGATGTGTTTTTTTTTAACTCTTCTTAGACTTCCAACTAATAGAGGAGCGAGGATGAAGAAAGCAATAATAAGTCTTAAAAAGCTTACTTCTATATAATTAAATACAAGAAGACTTTTTTTCATTAATATGAATGAAGACCCCCACATTAATGATAAAATAAATAGTATAAACCAATTCACTATAGTTTTTTTATTCATGTGTAGAAATTTTAAATAATAATTATATATGCTGAACTATTTATTATTGTTGTAATATATAATTATATTTGTTCTTTGTAAATTATTTAAATTATCTGTTATGATGACAAAAATCTTAAAATTATTTATTTGTTGTGCAATTAGTTTTGGTTTTTCGCAGAGCAATACTTTGTTAAATGTAAAAATTGACGGCATGCACTGTGCAGGTGGTTGTGCTAAAATGATTGAAAACTCTTTGAATCAAAATGATGGTATTTCTGCAGCAGTTGATTTTAAAAATTCGGCAGCAACAATTATATATGATTCTGAATCTTTTTCAGAAGTGAAAATAATAGAGATGATTAATGGCTATGGAAGAGGAAAAGCATCATTAGTAGGCACTAAATCTAAAGAGTGTTCTAAGGGAAAAGAGTGTTGTCAAAAAACTGGGAAAGTTAATGCAAGTTGTGACAATAAAAGTCAAGGTTGTTGCTCTTCTTCTAAAAAAGGACTATCTAAAAAAAAGAAGAAAAAATCTAAAGCTGATAATTCTCTAACAGGAATGATACCTGGACATACTGGATGTACAAAAAGTTGTTGTTCTACTAAATAGTTCTATACTAGATTTTTAAATTAGATTACATTGAATGATTTAAAGCTATATAATAGCTTCTGTAGGTTCACTATTTACTCAATTTTTTTAGTTATATGTGCTGGCGGTTTTGTCAGAATGACAGGCTCTGGAATGGGATGTCCTGATTGGCCTAAATGTTTTGGTTCTTGGATTCCTCCAACTAATATTTCAGATTTGCCGTTTAACTATAAAGAAATCTATTCTAATAGAGGTTATGATAAATTAGATTTTAACGTTTTTAATACTTGGGCTGAGTATTTGAATAGGCTATTAGGGGCATTAGCAGGATTATTTTGTGTTGGACTTTTACTTATTTCAATAAAAAATTGGATAAATAATAAAAATCGATATAATAAATATCTTATTTTATATTCTGGCATTTTAGTTTTTTTGATGGGTTTTCAAGCTTGGATGGGCGCACTAGTAGTTTACTCCATATTATCTCCGTTTAAAATAACTATTCATATGTTAATAGCATTATTAATTGTTGCGTTATTAATTTTTTTATATCAGCATACAGATCTTAGATCATCTAGAAAAACCGGGTCTTATATTGAAACTAAATGGTTGATTTTTGCTATTTCTATTTTATTGCTACAAATAATATTAGGCACTCAAGTGAGAGAAAGCATAGATGAATTATTACATGCACATAATAAAGGAGATGTTATATCAGAACTTTCAAATATTTTTAATTTTCATAAAACGATTGCATTATTGGTTCTTTTTTCTAACGGGATCATTCTTTTTTATTATCGAAAAGCAATTAGGCATGTATTTGAATTACAAGGCATTGTTGTTATAATATGTTTACTTTTTTTTACAGGATTATTTATGAATTATCAAGCATTTCTAGGCATATATCAATGGATTCACTTAATATCAGCGGTATCTTTATTTATGTGTCAGTTTTCTCTTGTTTTGAAGCAGTTTGATTTTTCCATTCCAAAGTTTCCATAATATGGATGATATCTTCTCTTAAATAATTAATAATTGGTTGCAAAGAATCTGGATTAGGGGTTACTGCAAAATATAAAGCTCCTCTTAAGAAATGGTCAGTACTGTCTGTAAGATGAAATTGAACTGAAGATGCTGTTTCGCCATATATGTCATACAGTGTACCATATGTGTTATTGATATTATTTTGATATCTTTTTTCAGCTATTTCATCTGCTTTTAAAGTGTGTTTATAAACCATTGTTCGTGATTCTTCTATCAATTCAAATACATTATTTGATATTGTTTTATAAGTTAAATGAATAGTTGCTTTTTGATTACTGTAATCTAAATCTATCCAACAACTATGTTCTTCAAGTGATTTATTGTGTGTTTCCCAATATGATGGAGCATGAAAACTAAAAGGACATTGTGTTGAATTGAAAATAGTTTGGGTTTTTTCTTCTAAATGAATACGAAGATATCCATTTGGTTTAGGTGAAAATCTTTCTTTACAAGCAGATAGAATTAATATTGATATTATAATGTATATATATTTCATTGTTCTATTAATTCAGTTTTTATTGATATGATTCTTTTTTTATTAATTTTTTCTATAGTGAATTTACATTTGTCAAATATTATTATTTTTCCCTCTTCTGGCATTTGTTCAATTCTTTCTAGCATAAATCCAGCGAGCGTATCAGATTCTTTTTTTTCTTGTTCAAAATATTTTCCATCGATATTTAAAATTCTATAAAAATCGTTTAAAGACGTTTTTCCATCAAAAATATATTTATTGTTATCAAGTTTTGAATAAATAATATTTTCTTGATCAAATTCATCACTAATATCCCCAACAATTTCTTCTAACACATCTTCTAGTGTAACAATTCCGGATGTTCCTCCATATTCATCAACAACCACTACTAAGTGAATTTTTCTTTCTTTGATTTCCTTTAATAAATCATCAATTTTTTTACTTTCTGGAACAAAGAAAGGCTTTCTAATTATTTTTCTCCAATCATATTTTAAGTCATCAAAATAGGGTAATAAATCTTTAATATATAATATTCCTTTAATTTGATCTATAGTATTTTCAAAAACAGGAATTCTAGAATATCCAGAAGAAAGAATAATATTTAGCACCTCTTTGAAAGAGGTGTTAATATTTAGAGCTACTATATCTATTCTAGCCTTCATGATTTGTTTTACATCAGTTTGTCCAAATTGAATAATACCTTCTAAAAATCTTTTTTCTTTTTCTTCTGTATCTGACGTAATATTTACTGCTTGTGATAAGCTTTGTAAGGATAATGAAGATTTTTTTTGAATATTGTTATTTATTAAATTTGTAGATTTCACTAAAATATTAGAAATAGGATACAGTATCTTTTGAATGAAAGATAGTGGAATCGCCATTATTTCTGCCACCATCAGAGGATTGCGATTAGCATATGTTTTTGGAATAACCTCACCAAATAAAAGTATTAAGAAAGTGATTAAAACTATTTGAATTAAAAAATTTAAAATTGGACTATCGAAGGTTAGATAATTTGTAAAAATTAATGATGATAGAATAATNATNGTNATATTNATTAAATTATTTGCAATTAATATGGTAGCNAATAATCTTTTTGGAGATTGAATTAATTCAATAATTAATTTATGCTTTTTTGATTTAGATTCAGATAGTTTACTTTTATCGGTTGGTGTTAGTGAAAATAATGCAACCTCTGAGCCCGAAATTAAACCGGAACAAATTAATAGTGCCACACAGGAAATAAAAGGTGTTAAGAAAATATAACTAGAAAGTTCAGATTCCAAAATAAAATCAATTAAATTTTAAGAGAATGGCAAATCATTCTCAACAGAACTTTCTGGATTATCTTCCGTTTTTTTATTTGAGACATCACTAGGAACCTGATATCCCATGTCTGATCTTTCTTCTCGTTTTGAACCCAGCATTGTCATAGTATCTCCCTGCACATCTGTCGCCCATTTTTTGACACCATTTTCATCTTCCCAAGATCGAGTTTTTAGTTTTCCTTCGATACAAACGGAATCTCCTTTCTTTAGGTATTGTTCTGCTACTTCTGCTGTTCTTCTCCAAAGTACAATATTATGCCAGTCGGTGTTTGATACTAATTCACCTTGTTTGTTTTTATATTTTTCAGTAGTTGCTATTGAAAATTTAGCCATTTTAGTGCCATCTCCCATTTCTCTAATTTCAGGATCAGCACCTAAATTGCCTATTAATATTACTTTATTGAATGAACCAGCCATAAGTCTATTTTTTCTATGTTTTCAAGTAAATATAACTAAAATTTTATTTTTTCGCATTTGTGAATTGAATCTTTAAATACTTTTCTAATGGTTTTGGGAAAGGATATTTGTTGATATGTTCTTGTTTAATTTTTTTTATATTATCATTAATAATTAAACTTTTAACATTAATCTCCCAAAAAGTGATTTTTAATTTTTGATGTGATAAATGGTGTTCCTGATCATAATTTTTTTTTATATTGATGATTTCCAAATATTTAAGTTTTTTTTGATTGATTAAGCCNAATTTGTCTATTTTTTTATCAGTTTCAATTAAAGGTAGTTCATATAACTTTTTCCATATATCAAGACCAGATCTTTGTTGAATAAGAAACGCAAGTTTGTTTGTAATAAATAAATAATTAAAATATCGAATTTTAGATATTTTTTTTACAATTTTCACAGGCCTTAAGTGGACATTACCTAATTTAAATGACATGCATTTTTTTTGAAAAGGACAGTTTTTGCACTTAGGATGATATTTTGTGCAATGCGTGGCACCAAAGTCCATGATGGCTTGATTGTATTCTCCCGGGTGATTCTGTGAAATTAGTTTATTAGCAATTTGTTGAAATTCTTTTTTCCCAGTAGTTGTATTAATATTGGTTTCGACATTATATAATCTGCTTAAAACACGGTATACATTTCCATCTACTACTGCTTTTTTTTCTTTATTACAAAATGAACTAATTGCGGCGGCCGTATATGGACCCACCCCTTTTAATTTGATTAACTCATCATATTCTTTCGGGAATATTCCATTATATTTTTTCACAACTAATTTAGCGGATTCTAACATATTAAGCGCTCTATTATAATATCCTAATCCTTCCCAAATTTTTAATACTCTTTCAGTTTGTGCTTTTGCAAGTTTTTTGACCGTAGGAAATTCGTGAATAAATTTGTTGTAATAATTTAATCCTGTTTTTATTTGTGTTTGCTGTAGAATGATTTCAGAAACCCATATTTTATATGGTTCTTTTGTCTTTCGCCACGGTAGATCACGTTTGTTATCTTGATACCATTTTAATAATAATTTGTTCAAATTTTTTTAATTTGGAATAATTGGTCTAGAATTTAACTTAAAAATATTATATTTGGCTCCAAATAATATAAATTTTTGTAATGATTAAGGCAGAATTAGTGAATAAATTGTCTGTGAAAACGGGAGTAGAAAGAAAAGTTATTTCTGCTGTTATAGAAACATTTATGGAAACAGTGAAAATTTCTCTTGAAAAAGGAGAGAATGTTTATTTAAGAGAATTTGGCACATTTGCGATTAAGGAAAAAGCAGAAAAAAAAGCCAGAAATATTGTTAAAACATCTGATGGATACGTGACAACTACCATTACAGTGCCCGCACACACTGTTCCAAGTTTTAAGCCTGCAAAAAAATTTATAGAAAGAGTAAAGAAAAATAATTAAATCTGATTATTAGTAATTAATTAGGAAAAAGCACACATATGCCAAGTGGTAAAAAAAGAAAACGACATAAAATGTCAACTCATAAGCGAAAAAAGCGTTTGAGAAAAAATAGACATAAAAAGAAATAATTAGCTAGTATTATATCTNGTTATTTATTTACCTCTTATTTCCTATAAAATAAAAAATGTAGTGAATACTGAATTAGTAATTCAATCTGCAAAAGAAAGTATAAACATAGTGGTTTTAAAGGATGGAAGACTAATAGAACTCCATCAATTGCCTTTAAATCAAAATGCTTGTTCTGTATTTGATATCTATTTAGCAAGAGTTAAACGCGTAGCATCCTCTTTAAATGCTGCTTTTGTAGACATTGGCCATGAGAAAGATGCTTTTTTACATTATCATGATTTAGGTCCATATTTTAATTCCTCGAATGATTATGTAATGCAAACTATCACTAAAAAAACCACTCGTTGGAATAATTTAAAAGCAAATTTCAAAGACTCTTTGGCTAAAGATGGGTTGATGGAGAATGTATTAAAAAAAGATCAGACTATTTTAGTTCAAGTTTCGAAAGAGCCAATCTCAACAAAGGGACCACGAATTGTATCAGAGATTTCTTTAGCGGGCAGGTTTTTAGTCTTAGTCCCTTTTTCTAATAGAATTTCTATTTCACAAAAAATAAAAGAAGAAAAAGAAAAAAAGAGATTAATTAGATTAATGAAGAGTATTGTTCCAGAGGGATTTGGGGTCGTAATTAGAACAGTAGCTAAAAATAAAAACGCTGCAGATTTACATACGGATTTGAAAAATTTAATTAGACGGTGGATAGATATACACAAGAAATTAAAAGGTGCTACTCCACCAAGGAGAATATCTATTGAGAGAAGTAAGGTTTTATCTCTTCTTAGAGATGTGTTGAATGATCAATTTATTAAAATTAGTGTTGATACTAAATCTATTTTTGAGGAAGTCAAACTTTATTTGCAAAAATTTGTCCCCGAAAAAGAAAGTATTTTAAGTCTGCATAGTGCTAAAAAACCTCTTTTTGAGCTATATAATATTGATAAACAAATTAAAACAGCATTTGGAAAGTCAGTTTCTATGAAAAAAGGCGCGTATTTAGTAATAGAGCATACTGAGGCAATGCATGTGATAGATGTTAATAGTGGAAATAGAACAAATAAACATGAAACACAAGAAGCAAATGCATTGGAGGTGAATTTACAAGCTGCAGCGGAAGTAGCCCGTCAATTAAGACTTCGTGATATGGGAGGGATTATTGTTGTTGACTTTATTGATATGCATGTGGCTGAAAATAGAANAAAATTAACAGATACTCTTAGAGATCATATGAAATCGGATAGAGCAAAACATAANATATTACCACCTAGTCGATTTGGTTTAATAGAAATTACACGTCAAAGAGTTCGGCCTCAAATTACCATAAAAACACGGGAGTCGTGTCCATCTTGTAATGGTTCAGGAGAGATTGAAGCACCCATTGTTTTTATTGATCAATTAAAAGACAAACTAGATACTATTGCGAAAACAAATTCATACAATAGCATCCAATTAATTGCCCACCCATTTATTATAGCGTATTTAAAAAATGGCTTTCCTTCATTTCAATTATCATGGTCTTTCCGCAATAGATTCGCATTATATTTAAAAGAAGATAATGCTTGTTCTTTGTTAGAGTATAAGTTTTTAGATTCTGCTGGCAAAAAAATTAATATTTAATTTATATTTTTTTTTTGTTGGATTAAGAAGAGTATTGGTATTGAAAATATAATTAAAACAAATATGCCAATTATATAACCTAGTATTACATGATCTTGTTGAGAAAACCACTTTAAGGAAAATATAAATATTAAAATGTTTCTAATTAACGTATTTATAGAATTAAAAATAGTGTTACACCTACCAATTAAATTATTTGGAATATTATCAAAAAAATAACTCATTCTAGTTATACGAACACTTGCATTTGTAATCCCGATGATTAATGTAGCTATAAAAAATATTTTTAATGTTTGAAAATTAATCATTATCAAGACAGCATATCCAGTTAATATGATGAATAAAAATGTTAGATTAATTTTATTAATTATTTTCAACAATTTCAATGTTGTAATCCCTGCAATTATTGCACCAATTCCATAGACAAAGTCAGCTAATGAAAATATAACAATCGTTTCATTTAAACAGTTTTTGACAAATAGAGGGAGTAATGTAAATAATTCTACAATTAAAAATGCAAAGATAATCTGCGAGCAGATTCCATAAATAAAAATCGACTTTTGAATTACTAAAAAATTTAAACTTTTTTTTATATCCTGAATAGCTGATTTAATACTGGGCATTATAATGACATTGGTAGTTTTGTATTTAACAGCTATTAGTATAATAGCTGAGGTGCTATAGAGCAATCCATTTAGTAAAAAAATTTTTCCTATACTCCATTTTTTGATTGCAAAGAAATCAATATTAAAGTAACTGAAAAACACATCACTTCCAGATAACAATAAGCCACACAAAACAGCTGCGGTAATATTAATTAGTTGACCCTGTATTTCAATAATAGAATTAATTTGGATGTATTCTTTTCGATTAACTAGTTCTTGAGCTAATGCGTAAAGGTTTGGGTAAAATATCATATAATATATGCTACATAATCCAAAACCTATAAAAATAATAAAAGGAGACGTATCGTTTGTAAAAAATATATAAGAGCCAATACATGCAAAAAATATTGCACTAATAATATTGATATAAACAAGTATTTTTTTTCGATTTATTGCATCAATTATTACTCCCGCATATAATCCCCAAAAAAAACCAATAAATGTTAATATTCCGTACCATAAAGCGAACGTGGAGCTTTGATTTATATTTTCTGTAAAATACCATGGAATTGAAATAATTGTTAATCCTTGTGCTAACCCAGAAGGAATAACTGCTAATAATAATAGTAGTATGTGATATTTCGTTTTTTGCATCTAAATCTAAAATATTTTACCCTTCTGTAAAGTTAAAATTATTACATATATTTAATTTATTATATTAAAATATCTGTTCAAATTATGATTTTGATAGATCAAATTAAGGAATTTAAAAAAAGATTATCAGCTTTATATAATCATTTAAATATTGAACTTAAAATTACTTTTATCCAGCAAGAAGAGCTGAAAACTCAAGAAGATAATTTTTGGAGTGACTCCAAAAAGGCAGAGTTAATTATGAAAAAAATTAAAACTGAACAAAAATGGGTAAATCAATATAATACAGTAAAATCATCCTTGGATGACCTGGAAACACTACATGAGTTTTATGTAAATCAGGAAGTTCAAGAAGAAGAAATGATAAAGTATATTAAAAAAACTCAAGAATTAATTGAGGAGCTTGAGTTTAAAAATATGCTTAGTAAGCAAGAAGATAATATGCCTGCTATATTAATTATTAATCCAGGAGCAGGAGGTACAGAAAGTCAAGATTGGGCCTCTATGTTGATGCGAATGTATAGTATGTGGGGAAATAAAAATGATTATACGGTGAATGAATTACATTTTTCAGCAGGAGATACTGCTGGACTGAAATCAGTTACTTTAGAATTTCAAGGGGATTTTGCATATGGATATTTAAAAGGAGAAACAGGGGTGCATCGTTTAGTAAGAATATCTCCATTTGATTCAAATTCCAAACGGCATACTTCTTTTGCATCAGTATTTGTGTATCCATTAGTTGATGATAGCATTGAAATTAATATTAATCCTTCCGATCTAGTTTGGGAAACTTTTAGATCTGGAGGTCCAGGAGGACAAGCTGTTAATAAGATTGAAACAGCAGTGCGATTAAGACATGAGCCATCAGGTATAATTATAGAAAATTCTGAATCTGCTTCGCAGTTAGATAATAAAAAAAAGGCGTTATTACTATTAAAATCTCAATTACATCAAATTGAATTAGAAAAAAGAGAAGCTGAAAAAAATAAAATAGAAAACAATAAGAAAAAAATAGAATGGGGGTCACAAATAAGAAATTATGTTTTACACCCCTATAAAATGATAAAAGATTTGAGAACTAATATAGAAACAGCAAATGTTCAAAGAGTATTAGACGGTGAATTAGATGATTTTATTAAAGAATACTTAATGATGACAGGGCAAAAAAAATAAACAATGAAAATATATCATAATCCAAGGTGTAGAAAAAGTAGAGAAACTTTGCAAATACTATTAGATAATAATATTGAAGTAGATATTGTGGAGTATTTAAAACATCCATTAACTAAAAAGGAGATTAAAAACATATTAAAACTTCTAGGTATATCCGCCAAAGAGTTGGTTAGAAAAGGAGAAAAATTATTTAAAAATTTATATAAAGGGCAAGATTTTTCAGAGGAGGAATATGTAAATATTCTATTCTTACATCCGATTTTAATAGAACGGCCGATTGTTGTAAAATATAATCGTGCTGTATTGGGAAGACCTCCCATAAATGTATTAGCTTTGTTAGATGGAAAATAAAATATTCATTTATTATGATGAGAGAAGAGTTTGATAGTTTAGGTAAAGTTTTAGTCCCTCAGGATAAACTTTGGGGTGCGCAAACACAAAGATCAATATCTAATTTTAATATAGGAGATGCTGCAAGTATGCCGATAGAAATTATTCGAGCATATGCGATTTTAAAAAAATCGGCTGCATATGCTAATTATGAATTGTCATCATTGTCTCAAGAAAAAAAAGAAGTTATAGAAATTGCTTGTAATCAAATAGAATCAGGTGAATATGATAATCATTTTCCATTAGTTATTTGGCAAACAGGTTCGGGAACTCAAACTAACATGAATGTTAATGAAGTTATCTCTAACTTAGTGAAGAAGAATTGTGGTTTTTCCGTTCATCCAAATGATGATGTTAATAAATCTCAATCATCAAATGACACCTTTCCAACAGCTATGCATATTGCTGCATATAAAATGCTTATTAATTCCACATTACCTGCTTTAGAAAAATTGAAATTAGCTTTTTTAAGAAAATCAGAATCTTTTGATAATATAGTCAAGATTGGTCGTACTCATTTAATGGATGCTACCCCACTGACTTTAGGTCAGGAGTTTTCTGGATACGTGGCGCAAATAGATTTTGGGATTAAATCTCTTAAAAATACACTTAATCATCTTTCTTATTTGCCAATTNGTGGAACTGCAGTCGGGACAGGCATTAATGCACCTGATGGTTTTGATCAATTTGTGGTTAATAAGATTAATGAATTCACGAGTTTTTCATTTAAAGTGTCAAATAATAAGTTTGAAGGAATTTCTTCACATGATGCGTTTATTGAGACGCATGGGGCTTTAAAACAAATTGCTATGTCTTTATATAAAATAGCTAATGATATAAGATTATTATCTTCTGGACCTAGATGTGGTATAGGGGAAATTATATTGCCAGCTAATGAACCCGGCTCATCTATTATGCCTGGTAAAATTAATCCAACTCAATGTGAAGCAATGACAATGGTTTGTGCTCAAATTTTTGGTAATGACTCTGCAATTAGTTTTGCTGGTTCACAAGGCCAATTTCAATTGAATGTATTTAAGCCTTTAATTGCATTTAATTTTTTATTTTCTGCCAGAATTTTAGCTGATGCATGTAATTCTTTTACTGAAAATTGTATAAATGGAATAATCGCTAATGAAGATAGAATAACTAAAAATTTAAATAATTCTTTAATGCTAGTGACAGCTTTAAATTCACATATCGGTTATGACAATGCTGCAAAGATTGCAAAAGATGCATATTCAAAAAATATTAGTTTAAAAGAATCTGCGATTAATTTAGGATTTTTGACTGAATCGGAGTTTGACCAATTAGTTAATCCTCAAAATATGACTAATTCAAAATAATTACTTTCTTAAAAACAAAAAAGTCCGTCAAGCGGACCTTTTTGCTGTTTTATCTGATTTAGAAATCAGTGAATAAACAGTTCAGAATAAATATACCCCCATATATTCATTTGATGTTGCAAGTATACATACAAAAAGAGCGTTCTAAAACAGAATTAGACTTTTGTTTTTAACAAAAAAATGTTAACAACCTAATATTTTATATTGAAGCACTCAAGAATCTTCATTATTTGTATTTTCATTTCATATATTAAATTAATTGTACATTGCAATTCTATAATTTTTTTAATGTGATATATAGTAATTGAAGAATAATTATTGATTAATTTTTGCTATGCTTGAATTATTTGGGTATATATTATTTGTTTTTTCTGGCGTACTTTTTGGTTTATTTGGTTCAGGTGGTTCTATAATTATGCTTCCTATATTTTGGTATATATTTGAACTTTCTCCAGATGAATCAAAAACATATTCATTATTATTAATTTTTTGTATTTCCTTGTTTGGAACTATTCGACATAGACAGAAAAATAATTTTCACATCCAAAAGACATGGTTGTTTATTGCATCAACATTAGTCTTTACTGCATTTTCAACCATTTTTTTATTTCCTAAAATTATTTTGGTATTAGATTATAGTTTTTTAAGAATTTTCTTTTCTGTTGTTGTTTTTTTTGCTGCTATTTCTGTCTTTAAATCACCATCCGAAAATGCAGCTTCCCATTCTAAAATTATGTTGCTTTTGATAGGTGGACTTGTGGGATTATTAACTGGTTTGTTGGGTGTTGGTGGTGGATTTATTATAGTGCCTGCATTGATTTTATTTGTAAAGTTAGATATTAAACAATCAGCTGGAATAGCTTTGTTTATTATAATGCTAAACACATTTTTAGCAATTATCTTAGAAATTACTGTATTTGATTTTCAATTTCAATGGGATTTTATAATATTTTTATTGATTTCAGGACTTATAGGTATTTTGATCGGCATTTATTTATTGAATAAAATAAATTTAAAGCTGATAAAAAAAATGTTTTCAATTACACTTTTGTTCTTATCTTTAATTATATTTTTTATTGAATTATTATAGTTATGTATATTGAGCAAATATATACCAGTTGTTTAGCACAAGCCTCTTATTACATTGAATCAAATGGTGAGGCTGTAATTATAGATCCAATTCGGGATTCTGAACCATATTTACGGTTGTTAAAAAATAGAAACGCGAATTTAAAATACATTTTAGAAACACATTTTCATGCTGACTTTGTTTCTGGTCATATTGAATTAGCAAATTTAACAAATGCTGAAATTGTATTTGGTCCTAATGCAACAACATCTTATAAATGTATCATTGCAGATGATAAAGAAGAATTTCGTATAGGCGAATTAGTTTTTCGTGTCCTCCATACCCCTGGACATACTATGGAATCTACTTGCTATTTACTGTTGTCGACTCAAAATGTTGAACAAGCTGTTTTTACTGGTGATACATTATTTGTGGGAGAAGTCGGTCGTCCAGATTTAGCTGTAAATCCAAATTTAACAAGTAAAGATTTAGCAAAGAAACTGTATCAATCAATACACAATGTTCTTATGAAATTACCAGATGATGTAGTCGTTTACCCTGGTCATGGTGCGGGTTCTGCTTGTGGAAAAAATATTAGTGCAGAAAGAGAATCAACTATTGGTACGCAGAAAAAATGTAATTATGCACTGCAACCAATGTCCGAAGAAAAATTTGTTGAAATAGTTTTAGATGGCATAGCTCCAGCTCCAATATATTTTGCACATGATGTAAATCTGAATAAAAATGGTTATCAATCAGTGTCACATACATTGTCTAAAAGTTTAAATCAGTTGTCTCCAAAACAAATTTCATCTGAAATCGAAACTGGTGCAATCGTTTTAGATGTTAGATTGCCAAATGCTTTTGAGAAAGGTTTTATACCAGGCTCTATTAATATTGGTAAAACAGGGATGTTTGCTCCTTGGGTTGGGACCATAATATCTCCACAAAAGAAATTAATTATCTTCTGTAATAATGGTGAAGAAGAAGAAGTGGTTTCGAGATTAGCTAGAATAGGCTATGAAAATATAATTGGATATATTAATAGCTTAGATGAGTGGAGAATGCATAATCAAGAAATAGACATAATTCAATCAATAGATCCCTCGGGAATTGTTTCATTAATAAATGATAAATCTATCGTGTTAGATGTAAGAAAAAGGTCTGAATTAGAGATAGGATTTGTAAAAAATTCTATACATATTCCGCTTGATAAATTACAGGATAATTTAAATCAAATTAAAAAAACAGATAATTTTTTAATTTATTGTGCCGGTGGATATCGCTCTATGATTGCAGCTTCTATTTTAAAATCTAAAGGCTATCAAAATATTACCAATATTTATGGAGGCTTCAGTGCTATTTCTAAAACTATAGATAGTTGTGTTATATAAAAATATATTAAATTGCATTATGAATAGTTTTAATAAACTTGTTTTTTTATTATTTACTGCTACCATTGTTATTGGTTGTGGTAGTGATGGGAATGATGGAGATGTGTTTCTTAGATTTAGAGCAGTTTTAACACCAACAGAGTTTGTAATTGAAAATCCAGATATACCTGAAGATTTTGAATATGATGTCTATTATGAGACACATCCAGGTAGCTATCCTTTTTCATATATTGATCATAATGGCGACTTACACCCACAACCTGGTGAATATGGTGTACTTGAAATTATAGCTAATTCTGGTGATGAAGGTGCTTTATTTTCAGCTGGTGAAGATGGAAAAGATCTTTACATAGATTTAATCTTATTATCTACCGGTCCAGTAATAGAAAATTATGATTATTATACTATAGCATCTACTTTGAATTATGATGAATAATATTAAAACATAATTCCAAATTCTAATCCTGATCGAAAATTGTAATTCTGAATAGTGTTTTTAAGATTAATATTTGCGATGTCACTGAACTCTGCAAAAGTGATTTCTTGTAAATCAAAGCTGATAAACGGATTTATGAAAAACTTCCCATAACTTATCTGAACCCCTGTCCTTAAAAAGGGAATAATGCTATTGTATTCATATATTTCATTTTGGTCATTAGATGTAGTTAGATTTAAATCCTGTAAAAGTCCATATCCTCCAATACTATTATATATGAATATATTTTTCCGTTGTAAAAGGATGTGCCATAATTCTAATTTAGGTATTATATGTTTTCGAATTACGTCATAGCTATTAATTCCCATTATATTGTTAGGCTTATATTGAGTATTATTAATGCTATATGTAAAGCTAGCATTAATTGCGAATGTTCCCATTTTAAATTTTCTTCCTCGGAATATAGATAATGTAATTTGATTATCTCTAGATTTGTAATTCATGGTTGAGTAGGAGTCAGGATTTACAGGAATTATAGATTGTCCCTCATAAAATTGACTAGAACCCGATAAGCTTATTCCACTTTGCGCTATAGTAATCATTGGAATTATTACTAAAATAAATACAGTTGTTAGTTTTCGCATCTTTTAAAAGATAAATCCAATTTCTACTCCAGGTCGAAATTGAGCATTATCAGTGCGATTTTTCACACTTATTTTTTCATCAATTTCAACTTCATTAAAATATAATTTTAGATGTGGCGCAACATAAAAATGTCTTCCCACAATGTAGTCTAGTCCAAAAATAGCATAATAACCAAAACGTCGTTCAACATGTTCATCTACGGGAATAGATGCAATTGGGTCAGCAGATGCATTTGTTTGATTATCAATATAAATAAAACTACTCGTTGTTTGTTCAATTCTAAATTCTCCTCCAAAACCCAAGTATGGTTTGAGGCTAGACATAGGGAATCCATAATATAGTTCTACGCCATAATCGATATAATCTCTTTTGGTTTGATAAGGTGTCATCGGAAAACTATATTCAAAATATTCATCACCATCATTAATATGTTTTCTATTACCCCAACCTTTGACAAAATTAATTTTTGCACCAACTATACCAATCCAATATGACATTAATGGGCTATCTAAAGAAAGTTTAATATGAGTTACTCTCTCTTCATACTCTACTGGTCTAAAATTATCTACATCTGCTATAGGTTCATTTAAATAAAAAGGATCCATGTGTGTCCATGCGTCATATTCACTAAATCCAGAAACTCTAATTCTAGTTTGTGAAGAGCACAAGAATGGAATTATTAAAACAAAAACACAGAGAATTCTTTTCATAAGTTTATAAATATAAAAAAACCATCAAGTCTTTAAAACTATATTTTTAATTTTGTGTATTTATGGCTAAAAGATTAAAGACAAAGTATCATTCTATACCATCGCTTGATTTACATGGAATCAAACATGCTGATGTTTCAATATTGGTCGAAAATTATATTTTTAAACATCAAGATGCGTGTCCCTTAAAGATAATAACAGGTAATTCAGATAAAATGAAGAAGATCGTTATTACTACTTTAAAATTACATGGCTTTAATTATCAGGAAGGTGATTATTACAATAGAGGATATATTCATGTGTTGAATTAATTTTATATCTTTAGTAAACATGGTTGTTCGACAAAAAATACTTTTTTTAATTGGATTTATAATATTACATATTGGTTGTGATAAAGGTTGTGATGATGCTAAAGCTTGTAATTATGGCGTTTCAACAGAAGATTGTAAATATGCAAATGAAGAAGAGGAATTATTAACAGGTTCTTGGGATTTAGTATCTATTTATGATTCAAATGAAACTTGTGTTTTTTCATCTTCATCATCAGACGATTGTGAGTTAGATGCAGTTCTATCGTCTATTAATATCACTTTTAATAATGACAAAACTTGTCTTGTTGTAACTAGTCCTTCTGAGTTTTCTGATCCATTGCCAGTTGGGGAATGGTCTATTAATATTTGTGATAATATATTGAACTTTAGCAATAATGATGTTGGCTATGACCCTTACGTTTATGTAGAATATTTACCATTTGGCAATCAGACTATTATTAAATTATCTTCTTCAACTTTTATATGTGAAGATTTAGCTGGGAATGTTTTGTATTGGGAAAAGACATAATACTATATTTTTGCGTTAATGATTTCTGTAGATAACTTATCTCTTTATTTTGGTGCTCAGTCTGTTTTCAATCAGGTTTCATTTATGATTAATCAAAATGACAAAATTGGTTTAGTTGGAAAAAATGGTTCAGGTAAATCAACTTTATTAAAATTACTCACAAATAATTTAAGCCCTAATGATGGAAAAATTTCAATTTTAAAAAACACCGTAATTGGTTATTTAGAACAAGATATAGACTTTGAAGATAAATATACTTTAATAGAAGAGATGCGGAAAGTATTTAGTGATATTGAATTATATAAAAGTGATTTCGAAAAACTAAATAAAGAGATTGCAGAGAGAGACGATTATGAGAGTCCAGAATATATAGAGCTATTAAATAATCTTAGTTCTACTGAGGAAAGAATTAGAATGGAGGGGGGATATGATACAGACATCAAGATTAATAGAATATTAATGGGTCTTGGATTTAAAGAATCGGATTTTCATAAGCATACTTCAGAATTTAGTGGTGGATGGAGAATGCGTATTGAATTAGCAAAAATATTATTGAAAAAACCGGATATTATTTTATTAGATGAGCCGACTAATCATTTAGATATAGTTTCTATTGTGTGGTTAGAAAAATGGTTACAAGCATATACTGGTGCTATTGTATTAGTTTCTCATGATAGAAAATTTTTAGATTCAATTATTAATCGGACTATGGAGCTATCATTTTCTCATATTAATGATTATAAAGCTAATTACAGTAAATACCTTTTTCTAAGAAAGGATAGGCAAGAAAAGCAGATTCAAGCAAAGAAAAATCAAGATAAATATATTGCGCAAACAAAAATGTTAATTAATAAGTTTAGAGCAAAAAAAAATAAAGCTGCTTTTGCACAAACATTGATTAAAAAACTTGAAAGACTTGAGCCTATTGAAGTTGAAAAAGAGGATGTTACAAAATTAAATTTCCGTTTTCCGCCTGCACCTCACTCTGGAAAAGTCACTTTTAAAATGAAAAATATCTCTAAAAACTATGGTAGTTTAGAAGTTTTAAAAAAAATAAATTTAGAAATTAATAGAGGAGAAAAAATAGCTTTTGTTGGAAAGAATGGAGAGGGAAAAACAACATTGGCAAAAATAATAGTTGATCAAATTGAGTATGATGGAAGAACACAATTTGGTTATAATGTTCAATTTGGATATTATGCTCAAAATCAAGTAGATTTTTTAGATGCTGATAAAACAGTATTACAAACAATAGAGGATGCTATGACTGCAGATATAAATTTAAAAGTTCGGGATGTGTTAGGGTCTTTTTTATTTAGTAATGATGATGTAGATAAAAAAATCAGTGTTTTATCTGGCGGTGAACGAGCTAGAGTTTCTCTTTGTAAACTGTTGTTGTCTCCTGTTAATTTTTTAATTATGGATGAGCCAACTAATCATCTAGATATTATATCAAAAGATATTTTAAAGAAAGCATTAATTGCTTTTGATGGGACTTTAATTATTATATCGCACGATAGAGATTTTCTTCAGGGTCTGTCAAACAAAATATATGAATTCAAAAATCAAAATATAAAAGAGTTTTTAGGTGATGTGAATACATTTTTAAAAAACAAAGAGTTAGAAAATTTAGACGACCTTAATTTAGCCGGTGTGTCTACATACAAGCCAAAGAAAAAAGCGGATAGTATTCAGAAAATATCTTATCATGAACGAAAAGAAAGAGATAGAAATATAAGAAAGCTGGAAAAAAAGATTTCTAAAATAGAAAATGAAATCACACAACTAGAATTAGCACAAAAGGAATTGGATTTGAAATTGTCTAATCCTGAACAATTTAAAGAACTCACAAAGCAGAAAGATTTTTTTAAAAATTATGAGTCTGAAAAATTAAAAATTCAAGAAAAAGAAAAAAAGTGGGAGTTTCTGGTTTCAGAGTTAAATGATTTAAAAAACATGTAGTTTGCACTACTTATTTATGATGAAAATTTATTTTTCAATTCTCTTTTCCTTATTATCATATAATCTGATTTCTCAAGAATATGGATTGAAATTAGGTGCTACAACTGCAACGCCGACAGGGAATAATGATGCATATGATTTTGATTTTTTAAATTCATTTTCTCTTAGTTATCAAGGTGGTGTTTTTTTTATTTTTGATTTTTCAGATATTGTCATTTTAAAACCACAATTATTATATAGAGAATATGCAATTAAACAAGAGGTCGATGGGCTAGTTCACTCTTATGATGTTGAACAACAACACTCTACTTTTTCAGGTGATTTAAATTTTAATATAGAATTAACGAATTCTGTCTCAGTTATTTTTGGTATGGGTCTGGATTATATTTTTAGTATAAAAACAACCATGGATTTCTCAGATCAGAAAGAGATAGTTACATTGGATTTAAGTTATATGACTGCTGAGGAAAGAATTGACCCTTTTGCTAATGTTGGTATTTGTTTTAAAATTGGCAGTTTATTTTTTGTTGATTTAGAGTATAGGCACCTATTGGATAATTGGGGTGCGGCTAATATATCTACAGACAATCAATTGCTTAATTCAGATAATGGTAGTGTAAAATTACATATGATAAATTTATCCGCAGCAATTCTGTTTTAGAAGGAATACCCGATGGTTATTTCACTAGTGAAATGTCTTTCAAGTGGGTCCGTGTAATCACTATCTAAATTGTCAAATGGGTCCAGATTTAAAAGAGGTGTGATTGACACAGTAGCTCTTGCGGCAATATAGAGCCCCATTTTTAAATCTACCCCAACACCAACTACTCCAGAAATATCCATCTCATTAAACAGCCAATACTCTTCCCCATCTATAATAGGATAATAATTATCATCAGTAAAATCTTCATTAATACCTAATTCATCATCTTTTAAAGAACCACCTAATAAATATGAAAATTGTGGTCCAGCATGTATGTTTACAGGGCCTAAATACAGTTTTACTAATAATGGGACAGAGATATAATTCATAGTCCATTCATTTGGTGTTGCCCATTCGCTTATATTATTCCAATAATCATATTCGCCAATTTGGCCATATTTTTTACTTACATAATTTAACTCAGGACAAAATCCTATGGGCCCAAATTTGAAATTATATCTAACCCCAATTATAATCCCAGAATTACTTTCAAATCGTTCATCAACCCCATCTTGAAAATTATAAATTCCCGTACCAACACCTCCAACATGACTACCGAAGCTACCACTTTGAGCTGTAATAGTAAAAAAGATTCCAAAAGTAAAAATTGTAATAAAAAGTTTTTTCATCTTATATTTTATAGGTTTATAATTATCGAATCTAAACATAAAATATATATTCTACAAAACATTTATTTTATTGTAGTGTTACAGTTTTTTATGTTTGAAATATAAAAAAAAATAGTATTTCTATTTGTGCCACTAAAAAATCTGATTTAACAGATTTGTTACATAATTATTTATTATATTTAAGTATTATAGTAGATAACCATATCAACTCTTTTATTGTGCAATTAAAATTTACAAAATGAAAAAATTATACATTTTTTTACTCACTTTTCCTATACTTATATTTGGCCAAAGTAATAATTCTTGTGATTTGTCATTTGATTATGACGTTAATTCTCCAGCAGCTGCCATAGTGATTTATGACGATCTTCCATTTGCTGAAGATGATATTATTGGTGTTTTTTACCAGTTAGCTGGTGAGGGTTTAGTTTGTGTTGGTTCTACGGAATATGACGGAACTGGTGACATTGAAATCGATATTTTTGGGCTTAATGATGGAGAAAATTTAATTTATATTTTAAACTCCGGTGATGTTTTGTATAATTTAAATGTTATTGCTTATGAGCTTGATGATCCACTTGTATTTGGTGACGGCAATGAAACAGACATCACAGACATAGAGACCACCACTTTTTCTTATGGTGTAACTCAAGCTATTATCAATGATGGAAATACTACTATTCAAACTTGTCTGGATTCTAAAGATTTATATGTTCAAACTGCAGATTCGTATTTGTGGTCTACTGGTGAAACAACACAAACAATTGAAGTAACAGAAACAGGTACTTATAGTGTCACTATCACAAATCAATATGGTTGTGAATCATCTGCTGAAGTGTTTGTTGAATTTATTGGGCCATGTGGTGGAACAGGATGTACAGATACAGCTGCTTGTAATTACGTTGAAGGTGTTGAAGCTTGTGAAGATTGTTGTTCTTATCCTGCAACGTATTATAATTGTGATGACTTATGTATTAATGATGCTGATGGTGATTTAGTTTGTGATGAATTAGAAATTCCTGGATGTGATGACCCCGATGCCTGTAATTATATTCCTGTCGCAACTGAAACTTTTAACTGTTTATATCCAGTTGATTTTTATGGAATTGATTATGTTGATTGTTCTTATAACTGTTTAAATGATTCTGATGGCGATGGAATTTGTGATGAAGTCGATATAGAAGGGTGCACTGTCGAGGGATTTTGTAATTACAATCCAAACCTAGATGAAGAAACACAATCATGCGCAGATAATAATAATAATGGTATTCCTGATTGTTGTCAAGGACAAACTTTCTTCTATTTAGATTGTGATGGGAATTGTGCTGATATAAATGGCGATGGACTTCCGGATGATGATGATCAAGATGGTGTATGTAATCTTTTAGAA
>PAMG01000038.1 GCA_002707245.1 Flavobacteriales bacterium | reverse complement strand
AACAAACCACCGATGGAGGATATATAATTTGTGGAGTTTCTCAAACTAATGAAATTAATCCTAATCCAGATTATGACAATGTCTATCTCATAAAAACAGATGAAAATGGTGAAGAAGAATGGTCTCAAACTTATGACGGATCAGGAGGAGATGATTGGGGATATTCAGTAAAACAAACCACCGATGGAGGATATATAATTTGTGGATTTAGTGAAACTCTTGATGGTAATGATAATATTTACTTGATAAAAACTGCAAAAGGTGGGTTTACCATGGAGATATAGAAACTGCTGCTGATCGAGTTTATGCAAATATTGCTCAATCTCAATATTATGCAGTTAAACCATCTGACTTCCATCTATTAATTCCTAAGTTAATTGTTAAAGTTGGGGACTCTGTTAAGGCTGGAGATATTCTCTTTCACGATAAAAACATGGAGCGTATTAAATTTACATCACCTGTTAGTGGTGTGGTTTCAGATATTGTTAGAGGTGCTAAAAGAAAGATTTTAGAAGTTGTAATAGAAGCAGATAGTGAAATTGATTATAAACCATTTGAAAAAAGAGATTTAGCTTCTTTAAATCGTGATTCTATTATACAAGATCTTTTGATTTCAGGATTGTGGCCAGTAATTAGACAGCGTCCTTTTTCAACGATTGCAAATCCTAATGAAGAACCTAAGGCAATTTTTATTTCTGCATTTGATTCTTCTCCACTTGCACCAGACAATGATTTTATTTTTCATGGTGACACGGATTTATTTCAATTGGGATTAGATATTGTTTCACAGCTTTCTAATGGAACTACTCACTTAAATGTAGATGGTAACTCTAACTCTGCTAAAGTGTTTAGCAATGCGCAAGGTGTGCAAATAAATAGCATATATGGCCCTCATCCGTCTGGAAACGTTGGGGTTCAGATTCATCATATTGATCCGATTAATAAAGGAGATGTTGTTTGGTATATAGCTCCTCAAGATGTTCTTGCAATTGCGAGATTTTTTAAAGATGGTAAATATGATGCGTCAAAAATAGTTGCATTAACTGGGGCCAAAGTAAAAAAGCCCAGGTATTATCGCATTATTCAAGGGATGTCAATTGCGCCAATGATTACAGATAATTTATTAGATGGAGACAAGCGATTTGTCAGCGGTAATGTGTTAACTGGGACACAAATTAATCAAGATGGATTTATTGGTTTTTATGATTTTCAAATTTCTGTAATAACTGAGGGTAATTATAGTGAGTTTTTAGGTTGGTTACTTCCAGGATTTCATAAGTATAGTTTGTCGAGGACATTTTTTTCTTGGATAAATAGAAAAAATGAATATGATTTAGATTCTAATACACATGGAGAAGAACGTGCATTTGTTATGACTGGCCAATATGAAAAATATATGCCAATTGATATATTTCCAGTTCATCTGATTAAATCTATTTTAATTGAAGATATTGAGTTAATGGAAAATCTTGGAATTTACGAAGTTGATCCGGAGGATTTTGCTTTATGTGAATTTGCCTGTACATCTAAAATCCCAGTTCAACAAATTATAAGGCGAGGTCTAGATTTAATCAAAAAAGAATGTAGTTAATGAAGTTGATGCAGAATATATTAAAGAAAATTAAACCTCATTTTGAAGAAGGGGGTAAGTTGCAGACATTATATCCAGCATACGATGCTTTTGAAACTTTTTTGTTTGTTCCAAATCATACCTCCGATTCAGGGACACACATTAAAGATTCTGTAGATTTAAAACGAACAATGGTATTAGTTATAATTGCTTTAATACCATGTGTACTATTTGGTATGTGGAACACCGGATATCAATATTTCTCTCAATTACAAGAGGGCATGGTTGGGTTTCAAGATAATTATAGCCATTGGGAGTATTTTGTATTTGGTCTTTGTAAGGTTCTCCCGCTTATTATTGTTTCTTATGTAGTTGGTTTAACTGTTGAATTTTACTTTGCTGTAAAAAGAAAACATCAGGTAAATGAAGGCTACCTTGTAACAGGTATGTTAATACCATTAATTATGCCTATCGATGTTCCATTATGGATGTTAGCTTTGTCGGTTATTTTTGCAGTTATTATTGGAAAGGAGGTGTTTGGTGGGACAGGTATGAATATTTTAAACCCAGCACTGACAGCCAGAGCTTTTATCTTTTTTGCATATCCGACTAAAATGTCTGGTGATAAAGTTTGGGTACATCAAGCAGATAAGATCGATGGGGTTACGGGTGAGACAGCTTTAGGTGAACTAGCTACTTTAATTAATGTAGACTCGTCTAATATAGACGTCAGCAATATATTTAATCAGTTTTCTAGTGATGGTGTGTATAGTTTGTCAAATGCATTTTTTGGTATAATCCCGGGCTCTGTAGGTGAAACTTCTGTGGTTGCTATTTTAATAGGAGCATGTATCTTATTATTTACCGGAGTCGGTTCTAGAATCATTATGGGTTCCATGTTTTTAGGTGGTTTTTTGATGGCCTATGTGTTAAATCTAGTTGGTCCTGAAACTAATTTATTTATGTCTTTACCGCCAATTCATCAATTGTGTCTTGGTGGTTTTTTCTTTGGAATGGTCTTTATGGCAACAGATCCTGTGTCTGCTGCTCAAACTACTACAGGAAAGATAATATATGGGTTTTTATGTGGAGTATTATCCATATTAATCCGTATTGTAAATCCAGCATATCCAGAGGGGGTAATGGTTGCAATACTTTTTATGAATGTAATGGCACCATTGATAGATCATTATGTTGTGCAAGCTAATATTAATAGAAGACTAAAGAGAATTCAAAATAATGAATAAGGAGAGTAATATATATACGTTTACATTTGCTATCATTATGGTTCTGGTTATTGGTATCCTTTTAGCTGTTACCTCTGAACTTTTGCAACCTAGGAAAAAACAAAATAAAAATGATAAAAAAATGATGGACATATTGAGTGCCATTAATATAGATGCAAGTAGAGAAAATGCACAAGAACAATATGATACATATATTTCCTCTTCTAGTATTATTGATAATAAGGGTAGTATCTTACAAGGAGATGCATTTAAGATAGATGTGTTGTTTCAATACAGAGATAAAACATTGTTGCCAGAAGAAAGACGATATCCACTTTTTAAAGCAAATAAGGATGGAGAAGAGTATTTTATTGTCCCAATGGTTGGTTCAGGATTATGGGGCCCAATATGGGGTTTTGTTGCATTAGAAAACGATTATAATACCATTTATGGTGCAGCGTTTGATCATAAAACGGAAACTCCCGGTCTTGGAGCAGAAATTAATCAAGATTTTTTTGAGCAACCTTTTGTAGGTAAAAAGATTATTGATAATAAAGGAATGTTTGTTTCTATTGATGTTCAAAAAGGTGGAGCTGACAGAAGTGACCCTCATGCTGTAGATGGAATTACAGGTGGAACTATTACTAGTGATGGAGTGACAGATATGTTAAAAAATACATTAATGATTTATAATAAATACTTTTCTTCTTTAGGCAAAGCGGAAATAAAAAAAGATACATTAGCTATAATTAATAATAATATAGATTAAAAATGAAGAAATCATTTTTTTCAAAACAGCATCAAATATTAATCACAGACCCGATGGGTGATCAAAATCCTATTACCATTCAGGTTTTAGGAATCTGTTCAGCTCTTGCTATTACTACTCAGCTTGCCAATGCATTAGTTATGACTTTAGCTGTGATTTTTGTAATGATTTCCGCTAGTATGATTATATCTATATTACGAAATAGCATTCCAAATAGAATTAGAATTATTGTGCAGTTATTAGTTGTTGCTTCATTAGTCGCTTTAGTTGATCAAATATTAAAAGCATTTTTACCAGATGCCTCAGATAAGTTATCTGTTTTTATTGGGTTAATTATTACAAATTGTATTATTATGGGAAGACTTGAAGCTTTTGCAATGGGTAATAAGCTTTGGGAGTCTTTTTTAGATGCTTTTGGCAATGCTATTGGATATGGATGGATTTTAGTGGCCGTCGCATTTGTTCGAGAATTATTTGGTTCTGGTAAATTAATGGGGTATCAAATTATTCCTTTGTCATGGTATGATACTATGACCGTTGACGGAGTTGAAAAGAGTTTTGTGTATTTTAATAATAATTTAATGATTTTGCCTCCAATGGCATTAATTGTAGTTGGATTAATAATTTGGGTGCAAAGGTCAAAGAATGAAGAATTAATAGAAAACGATTAATTATGGATTTGGTTAATATTTTTATTAAAGGTGTTTTTATTGATAATATGATATTTGCTTATTTCTTAGGCATGTGTTCTTATTTGGCTGTTTCAAAAACTGTTACGACTGCAAATGGTCTTGGTTTAGCGGTTATTTTTGTTTTAGGAATTACGGTTCCAGTTAATTATATTTTAGAAACAAAAATTTTAAAAGCAGGTGCACTTGAATGGTTAGGGGCTAACTTTGTCGATGTAGATTTAAATGTTTTGAGTTTGATTATGTTTATTGCTGTTGTTTCGGCTATGGTTCAGCTTGTAGAAATGATTATAGAAAAGTTTTCTCCTGCATTATATAGTTCATTGGGTATATTCTTACCTCTAATTGCAGTTAATTGTGCTATTTTGGGTGGGGCTTTGTTTATGCAAGAAAGACAATATTCTACCATTATAGAAGCAACTTCTTTTGCATTAGGATCTGGTGTCGGCTGGTATTTGGCAATTGTGGCTATTGCTGCCATAAGAGAAAAAATAAGATATTCAAATGTTCCTCCACCTCTTAGAGGATTAGGCATTACTTTTATCATCACTGGTTTAATGGGCATAGCTTTTATGTGTTTTATGGGTATAAAAATTTAATTATGATATATACTATAATTTCAGCAATTCTGTTTTTTTTAATCGTCATACTTTCTTTAGTAAGTATTTTACTTTTTGCTAAGTCAAAACTCTTGCCATCTGGAGAGATATCGTTATTAATTAATGGTAAAGAGAACCTAAAGGTTAATCCTGGAGAAACTATTTTGGGTACTTTAGGTAATAATAAAATCTTTCTTCCATCTGCTTGTGGAGGTGGTGGCACTTGTGCTATGTGTAAATGTCAAGTGAATTCTGGTGGTGGAGAAATATTGCCTACCGAAAAACCATATTTTACAAGAAAAGAAATTCAAGATAATTGGAGGTTAGGTTGTCAGGTTAAAATCAAAAATGACATGGAAATCAATATTCCAGAGGAAATTTTTGGAATCCAAAAATGGGAATGTGAAGTGGTTTCTAACTATAGTGTTGCATCTTTTATTAAAGAATTTATAGTTAAATTACCTGAAGGTCAAAGTCTTGATTTTAAAGCTGGAGGATATATTCAAATTGACGTTCCAGAAACCGAGGTAGAATATAAAGACATGGATATTGCTCCAAATCCAAATGACCCTGCTGGATCTGATAAATTTAAAGGTGAGTGGGATAAATTTGATTTATGGGATTTGAAAATGGTTAACGATGAACCTATTTATAGAGCTTATTCTATGGCTAATCATCCGGCTGAAGGTAATATCGTCATGCTAAATATCCGGATTGCAACGCCTCCCTGGGATAGAACTAAGAATACCTGGATGAATGTTAATCCTGGAATTTGCTCTTCTTATGTCTATTCTTTAAAACCAGGTGCTAAGGTAACAGTCTCGGGTCCTTATGGGGAGTTTTTCATTAAAGAGACAGAAAATGAAATGGTCTATATCGGGGGTGGTGCTGGAATGGCTCCTATGCGCTCTCATTTATTTCATCTTTTCCACACCTTAAAAACTACTCGTAACGTAACTTTCTTTTATGGAGGTCGTTCCAAAAGAGAATTGTTTTATTTGGATGATTTTAGAGATATTGAGAGAGATTTTCCAAATTTCAAATTTCACGTTGCCTTATCTGAACCTCTTCCAGAAGATAATTGGAAAGAAAAAAAACATATTAATGATGAGGGTGATGGTTTTGTTGGTTTTATTCATCAAATTGTGATTGAACATCATTTAAAAACACATGAGGCACCAGAAGATATAGAGTTTTATTTTTGTGGACCACCATTAATGAATCAGGCTGTATTGAAAATGTGTGATGATTGGGGTGTTCCAGAAGAAAATGTTGACTTTGATGATTTCGGTGAATAAAATTATTTTTCTAGTTCTTTTTTTATTTGTTTCATGTCAACAGAATTTTAAAAAGTATTCTTTATCTGGATATACTCAAGGTACTACTTATAGTATTAAGTATAATCATGCATCAAATCTAATTACTAAGCACTCAATAGATAGTTTGTTGAGTGTTATTGATCAATCAATGTCTTCATATATTGAAAACTCTACAGTTTCATCTATTAATAGTGGTCTAGATGTAAAGCTAGATAGTTTGATATCTATCGTTCTTCAAAAATCAATTGACATATGTAATCAAACAGATGGTATGTTTGATATTACCGTTAATCCACTTGTAAATTATTGGGGATTTGGTCCAAATAAAAGTAGGCGATTGGATTTTTCTGATGTAGAAAATAGTCAATATGAAGTTGGATGTGATAAGATTGCTATTCAAGATGATAAATTAATAAAAGGCAATTCTGTGTCTATTGATTTAAATGGTATTGCCCAAGGATTTAGTGTTGATTATATAGCAAGTTATTTGTATAGTCAGGGTGTTTCCGATTTTATGATTGAGATTGGTGGTGAAATCAGGTGTTCGGGGGATAATATGCAGTCTGGGTGGAAAATTGGTATTGACACACCAACAGATAGAAAAAGAAGTTTTGTCTATGTGTTAAAGCTTAATAATATTTCGCTAGCTACATCTGGTTCATATAGAAATTATTATTATACTGATTCTATTAAAATTAACCACACTATTAATCCAAAAACTTTATACCCCACATCTAATTCATTACTTAGTGCTACCATCTTATATGATAATTGTATGAGTGCAGATGGATATGCTACCGCTTGTATGGCACTTGGCTTTGATAACGCCAAAGATTTTTTAAACAGTAATAATATTATGGGATTGCTAATTTATGCTGACGGTAAAGATACTATTAGTTATTTCTCTGGTGGTTTTTCAGAATTTTTGCATGATTCTCCAGGGTCTGCACCACAGTAATTGCATTTTTCCCCTGTTTTGTTCAAAAAAGGATTGTTACTTGCACATGTTCCTGAGAATTGACCATCTTTTTTAAGTAAAATTTTCACGCAAATTCCTGCAAAACAAATTGCTATTAAAGATATAGATAAAATGATGGTTGTATTCATGAGATATTGACTTCTTCTTCTAGGTTTATGTTAAAGTTTTTATAAATATCTTTTTTTATCTTTTTTGCGAGTTTTAGTATTTCTAGTCCACTTGCAGTTCCTCTATTAATTAGAATCAATGAATGTTTATTATAAACACCACATGTTTTTTCTGTATGCCCTTTCCATTTACATTTTTCAATTAACCAGGCAGCAGGTATTTTTATTTCCTCATTTTTTTTAAAAAAAGGTATTTCTGGATGGCTTATTTGTAATTTGGTAAGAGTTGATTCTGAGATAATAGGATTTTTAAAAAAACTTCCTGCATTTCCTATAGTTACTGGGTTAGGTAATTTATTTTTTCTGATTGCAATCACTTTTTCTCTGATTTTTTTACAGTTTAAATCTTCTATGGCCGTATTTTTAAATTCTTCATATAATCCCTTGTATGAAATATTTATTTTTTTCTTTTTTGATAATATGAGTTTCAATCTTGTGATGATGAATTGTCCTTTTAAGTTATTTTTGAAAATAGAATTTCTATATCCAAATTGACAATCAGCTTTATTGAATTGAGTGTTTTCTATGGTCTCTATGTTTATTGCTTCTAATTCTAAAAACACGTCTTTTAATTCAGATCCATATGCGCCGATATTTTGAATCGGGGCAGCACCAGCGTAGCCAGGTATTAGTGAAAGGTTTTCTATTCCATATAAATTGTTTTCCACACTCCATTCTACTACTTTGTCCCACATTTCACCAGCACCTATTTCAACCACCATTTTATATTTAGTTTCTTTTTTTATTCTGATTCCTTTTATTTGGTTATGTATTACTAATCCATTAATGTCCTTAGTTAAAAGTATATTGCTCCCACCACCTAAAATAAATTTTTTACATGTTTTAAATTTTTGTGCTTTTAGTAATTCTATTATGTCATTTTCACTTTTTACATTTACAAAGAATTTAGCACTTGCATTTACTTTAAAAGTATTGTGATTTATTAATGATTTAGAATTTAGTATATTCATATTGCTAATATAGTTTGTTTTAAATTATTAGAATTGTATTCATCAAATCAAATTAAATTGAAAAAAGTCATTCTTTCTGTCACTAATGATTTAAATACTGATCAACGTGTTGATAAAGTAGCAAATTCTCTTTTGGACAATGGTTTTAGTGTTTTGTTGGTGGGTAGGAAAATTAGAAATTGGTCCAGCCCATTGAGAAGTCGAGCATATGATTGTCATCGTTTTAGTTTAGTATTTAAAAAAGGATTTCTTTTTTACTTGGAGTTTAATATTCGATTATTCTTTTTTCTTTTATTTACAAAAAGTGACATTTTATTATCTAATGATTTAGATACTCTTCTTCCAAATTTTCTGGTTTCTAAATTAAAAACAAAAAAGTTAGTATATGATAGTCATGAGTTGTTTGTAGAAGTTCCAGAATTAATTCATCGTCCTATGGTGAAGAGGATTTGGTTGTGGATAGAAAGATTTTGTTTACCTAGAATTAAACATGCATATACTGTTAGTGATAGTATTGCAAACTACTATCGTGAAAAATACAATATTAACATGTTGGTTGTTAGAAACTTCCCTTTTTTTAAAAAAGTAGATGTAGAGTGTAATCATAATTATAAAAAAATCATTTACCAAGGTGCTGTGAATAAGGATAGGGGTGTGGACTTGATGATTGCTTCTATGAAATATGTAGATGCTAAGTTATATATTGCCGGAACAGGAGATGTTTTAGATAACATGACTAATTATGTTCAAAAATTAAATATTCATAAAAAAGTCATTTTTTTAGGACAAATTCCTTTTCAGGAATTGTCTAAGATAACACAATCTTCTGATTTAGGTTTATCATTTGAAGAAGATACTTGTTTGGCGTATAGGTATTCTTTGCCTAATAAAATATTTGATTATATACATGCTGAGATTCCTGTTCTCATTAGTAATCTTCCTGAATTCACTAAGATTATACAAAAATATGATGTGGGCATGGTTTTGTCTTCAAGAGTTCCGAAAGAAGTTGCTAGTCAAATTAATACATTACTTTCTATGGACAAGGATAGTGTGTCAAGCAAACTTAAATTAGCTAAAAAGGATTTGTGTTGGGAAAATGAGGAAAAAAAATTACTTACTCTTTTTATGTGAATTGTGTTCCATCTGTAAAAAGAAACCTAGTTTGTAAAATTGAAATAAGAATAAACTTGGATTGTCTGAAAGTAAGTTGTTGAGCATTAATGATTTGCACATATTAAAGACGAATACTATTGGTCTTTTTAACCCAAAAAAATCTAATTTCGACACCCATCTAAGTAGTTTTATTTTTTGAATAACATTTTTGTTTTTAGTATAGTTTAATAGATTTTTTAATCCTGATTCAGCATCTTTTATAACTTGTTGATTATTTTTTAATCCAACGTGATATAATGGATTGTTGATGTATTTAAAATAATATGTATGTTGTATTTGAAACAATATATCTTCGTATCCATAAGATGTGATTTTGGAGTCAAATTGATTTTGTTTGAAAGCTAGTTTTCGAATTAAGAAGTGATGTGAAGAGAAGATGTCTTTTTTTCTAATTGACTCTATCTTGTTTCCGTATTTTTGATGTAGTATGTTTTTTGTTGTTTTTTTTTCATAGATAGTTTGACCATAGTAGATGTATGATTGTGCTAGCTCGGTAGTAGTTTTGTGTGTATTATTTATTGCTTGTTCTATAGCTTCTATGTAATTTGACACAAAGTGTTTTGTAGCTATTTTTGAATCACAATCAATAAATAAAAGCCATTCAAAATGTGCTTTTTTTGCTAATAAATTCCTAATAGCTGAGCGTCCGATATTTTCTTTAAGTACTTCATATTTTACATTTTTCAATTTTTTTATAGATTTATTTGTGAAGCAATTAGATGAGCCATCTTCTATGCAAATAATTTCAAATTTTTTTAGTCTTGATTCTGTTATACATAAAACATGTAGATCTTTGATGAAATTTGAGATNTCCCAATTAAAACACGGTATTAAAATAGATATTTTTACATCCATAGATTATTTTTCAAAGACATGATTTTTGTCACATATGATAGTTCTTTTTGGAAATCTATCCATTAAGTATTTGTCATGTGATGCCATTAGTACAGTTTTTTTAGACGTAATGTCTTGTAGTAGTTGAATAATTTCTTCGGATGTTTCAGGGTCTAGGTTTCCCGTTGGTTCATCAGCTAATATCAGTTTTGGATTATTAATTAAGGCTCTAGCAATTGCTACTCTTTGTTGTTCTCCTCCAGATAGTTCATGAGGTTTTTTGTGTCCTTTAGTGGCCATGTTTACTAATTCTAAAACCTCTTGTAATCGTCTTTGCATATTTTTTTTCTCTTTCCAGTCTGTTGCTCTCATCACAAATAATAAGTTTTCATTTACACTTCGGTCTTTTAATAATTGAAAATCTTGAAAAATAATGCCAATTTTTCTTCTCAAAAATGGAATATCTTTTTCTTTAATTTCTCTAAGGTTAAATCCTGCGATATTACCATTTCCTTCTTTTAATTCTAAATCAGCATATAAAGTTTTTAATAAGCTACTTTTTCCGCTTCCTGTTTTTCCGATTAGATATACAAACTCACCTTTTTGAATATTAAACGAAACGTCTTTTAATATCAAGTGGTTTCGTTGATAAATCTGTGCTAAATGTAAGTGAATAATCGAGTTGATTGTATTTAGTTTTAAGTTAATTATATTAATAATTCTTGATTAGCAAATTTAAATAAATAAACAAATTTTATTACTAATGTTAATTAATTTGTTAAAATTAATTGGTTGCTGTTGTGTTGTATTTTGTTATAATACTCTTATGTTTGATAATTGTAATGTATAGATTTTTGTTTCTTCTTTTTCTATTTTCTAATACTTTATTGTCTCAAAATATTAGTGTTCAATATAATGATGGTCTAAATTGTTTTTTAGAAAAAGATTATGTGTGTGCAAAGGGGCATTTTTCTGACATTACAACAAGCCATCCAAATTCCATAAACTCTATTGTTGAATATGCTCATTATTATTCTTTTTTATCTTCTTTAAAGCTTTATCAAAAAGACACAGAATATTTGTTTAATAATTTCATTCATCTTTTTCCATTTAGCAATAAAAAAACGCAAGCTATTTTTTTTATGAGTGAATATTTTTTTGAAAAAAAAGAATACAAAAAAGTTGCAAACTTATTAAGTCAAATTAATCTTTATCAATTAAGTGTAGACACTAAGGAGGCAGCATTTTTTTATTTAGGTTATAGTTGTTATCAGAATCAGAAATATGAATTAGCAAAAAATAGTTTTTTTGAAGTTCTTGGTTCTTTTGACAGTTCGTTTAGAGATGATGCAGTTTTTTATAACGCTAATATTTTACTAAAAGAATCTAATTTAACCTCCGCTTTAAAAGAGTTTCAATCACTTAAAAATTCAAAAGTTTACAGTAATAAGGTGCCTTATTATATTGCAAAAATTTTTACTGAATTGAATGATTATCAACAGCTTACAACTTATTTAGACTCTGTTTTGGATTCAATTCATGTAGACCATTATGCAGATTTACTTCTATTACAAGCAAATGCATTTTTTCATTTGGAGAAATATGATCCAGCAATAGCTTATTTTGAAGATTATAAAACTTTATCTGACACCTTAACTCCGAAACAATTATATCAGATAGGATATGCTTATCATCAAAAAGGTCTTTATGGATTTGCTATAAATCATTTAAATAAGATTTCTATAGTGAGCAATGACACAATTTCTCAATATGCATTTTATTATTTAGGAGATAGTTATAGGAAAATAAACAATAAATTAGAAGCTATAAATGCTTTTAAATCAGCATCTGTTTTAAATATAGACTCATTAATTCAGCATGATGCATTTTTTCAATTTGTGTCATTGTGTTATGAGCAAGCTAATCCTTTATATAACACTATTCATTATCTAAATAAATTTATTGAAACCTATCCATATTCAGAACATTTAAATCAAGTTTACACTTGTCTAGCAAATACTTATTTAAATAGTTATAATTACGATGAAGCAATCAATACTTTAGAAAAAAGTTCTTTTTCTGATAATAATATGAAACGTCAATATCAAAGAATTTGTTTTTTTAGAGGCGGGCAGTTATATAATGATGGTATGTATCTTGAATCTATTAATTACTTTGACAAGTCTATTGGTGTAGGCGGAGATGATGGGGTATTATATGACTCATATTATTGGAAAGGCGAGGCTCATTATAATTTAAATCAATTTCCTGAAGCATTATCTTCATATAATAAGTTGCCAAAAAATAATTATTTATATTTTAAAAGTTTGTATCCGCAAGCTTATTGTTATTTGAAGTTAGGTCAATATGGTAGTTCTGTTAAAAAATTCAAGCAATCAAAAGATTATCAAGAAGATGTAAATGTGTTGCATGATATTTGCACTAGAATTGGAGACGGTTATTTTGCATTAATGCAATATGATTCATCTGCAAGTTTTTATGATGAAGCTTTAGGGATTGGTGGTTTGCAAGCAGACTATGCTGCGTATAAAAAAAGTAGTTCTTTTATTTTATTAGAGNATTATCAAAAAGCAATAGAATCTTTAGAGTATTTAATTAAGCATTTTCCTAATTCTAATTATGTGGATGATGCATTATTTGATTTAGGTAATGTTTATATTAAAACTCAAGATTTTGATGATGCTATTAATAGCTTTTCAATAATTCATCTAGATTTTCCAAATAGTTTATTTTTTACTGATGCAAAACTAAAAATAGGTTTAGTTTATTATATGAAGCAAGAAGACCAAAGAGCGATTCAAATACTGAAAGAATTAGTCGTTGAATCTATCAGTGCTAAAGTGTCAGAAGAGGCGCTTAATATTATTAAAAATATCTATAATGAAACAGGTCAAGCACATAAATTTCTCGAATTATTAGATAATGTAGATCATGATTATAGTAAATCAGAATTAGATTCATCTACTTATTATTCTGCAGAATTACAATATATGCAACAAAATTATACGCACGCTATTTCTGCTTTGAAATCATATTTATCTTATTATCCAGATGGCCTTTTTTCGATAGAGGCTAATTATTTTTTATATAAATCGCATGAAAATATTGGTGAATTAGAACAGTCAATAGAGTTTTTAAGTAAAATTATTAATGAAAAAGAAAATAAGTATACAATTGAGGGATTGTCGGAATTAGCTAGAATAAGTTATGAGTTGGAAAAATATATTTCTTCTGAGAAGTATTATCAGAAATTATTAGAATTAGCCCCCACTATTGATGTGAGGCAAAAAGCTATTTTAGGACTTCTGGAGTCTAAATTCCAACTTTTTAAATACAATCAAATTATTGATGATGTTGGTGAATATGTATCCGAAGATTTCTTTTCTCAAAAAGATCATTTACGAATTCAGTATTTACATGCCTATTCTTTATATAAAACAAATCAAACTTCAAAAGCTTTAGAAGTATTCAAATGGTTAACTGCTCGCAGTGATGGTGAATTAAAAGCAGAGTCAATTTTTTATAGCGCGCAAATTGCTTATAATAATACTGATAGTAAAAAGTGTCAAGAATTAATTTTTCAATTAATCCATGAATTGCCTAGTTATCAAAATTGGGTGGATAATAGTTTAATTCTTTTAGCAAAAAATTATATTGTTCAAAAGGACATGTTCCAGGCTCAGCATGTTTTGATGGAATTACAAAAGAAGTCAACTAATTCTCTCATATTAGATCAAGTAAATAGCATGTTAATGAGCAGTTTTCCAAATATTAAATTAGATTCTGTAATTCAAGAAAAATGATGAAACAATACCTTTTTATATTATTTATTCCATTTCTCTGTTATACACAGGATGAAAAATTGAGAATCGAAACGATTAATGTATTTAAAGAATTTCAGCCAAAAATTTCAAACAGTAAAAAGATTGGCGAACAACCTATTTTTAATGATACATTAAGTGTAAATGTTGTTTCTCCTCAATTAATCTTAGATAAAAATTTAAAATTTAAAGAAATTATTTTTTTTAAAAGTCCTTCTAAATTCAGAATGAATAAGGTTAATAATAATGTCGAAAAATATTTTTCTATTACTACAGGTTCTCATACTTTTTTAAAAACAAAGTTTCATTATAATAATGGTTTATCTGTTGTTCATAATTCAGGTGTATATTTAGAGCATACTAGTGAAGATTATGCACTTAAATCTCCCTATTATAAAAACATGAATGGTGAGTTGAACAATTCTATTAAATTATATAGTAATAGATTTTTGAATGATAAATTATTAGAAATAAGTTCTCAGTTCGCCCGAAAATCAGGGCTTTATTGGGGCGGCTTAGGTGCTTTTCCGATTGATACAATATCTAATTTCATTGGTAATCTATTTAATATTAAGGCTAATTTAAAGCAGCTTCCTAATGCTAAATTTTTAAAATCAATAAATTTGGAATTGTATTCTTTTGCAAATAACTATGGTAGAGAAGAATTGTGCTTGAGTTCTTCTTTAGATTTTGAGCTTGAAAAGGCATTGAGGAAGTATTCATTTTCGTTATCATATAACGTGATAAACACCAGTCTGAGTGCTGATTGGATTTCACTTAATAGTGTTTCTATCAATCCCCAAATTTCATCTGCATTGCAGAAGGATGCAATGTCAGATATGGTATTCAAGTCAAAGTTACTAATCAGTGGGACTAAGTTTATAGATTATACAGTCGGATTGGATGCTCAATACTATAGCTTAACTGATTTGAATGTGTATACTGAAGTTAGTGATATTGCTTATTTGATTTTTCCAACTGTCAAAATATTTAAAAACATACCAAATAATCAAAGAATTGAATTTTTGATTCAAAAAGATTTTAAATACCATTCGTTTACATCTATATTTGATAATATTTCGTATTTTGATCCATATTATAGAAATTCTATCGAGAATGAAATACAGGTTTCTTTAATGTATAATTCAGATTTTTCAGAAAACTCATCTTTGTTTGCTACTGTTAAGTATAATGTTTTAAAAAATAAGTTGATGCCTTTTTTAGTGTCTTCAGAAACGGAATATGGTTCTTTATTTGCTCAAAATACCGGCTTAATGCATCCATTGAGTTTTTATGCATCAGATTTTAATGGTATTGTAGCTACTAGTTCTTTGAGTTTCTCAAAAAATCAATATGATTTTTTAATATCTGGTACTGTTAATATGTTATCTTCTTCTGAGCATGTAGATAGGAATATGCTCCCATTAATTGAGCTAAACAGTATGCTAACAGTTAATTTATTTGAAAATCTTGACATTAGTTCTTATGCGTACTTTTTGAGCGAAAGAGAAGCTCTCCGTATACCTTCTTTGTTAAGCTCTAATTCTAATTTAACATATGTTCCTCTGGAATCATATGTTAATCTGAATCTTTCAATGAAGTATACTTTTCAAAATATGATTTTTTCCCTTGATTTTAAAAATTTATTAGGTCAGAGGATAGAATTTTTTGACGGATATTATGATGATGATCGTTTCAAATTTCGATTAGGATTTCTTTATAATTTTTAATGTAAAAAAACATGCTATTTTTTAAAAAAAATAGATGAAAAATCTGATAAATATTAGTATATTTATTATACTAAGATATATCTTAAAATTATGGATTTAGAGAATCAAAATAAAAACCAGTATTCTGCTGGTAGCATTCAAGTTTTAGAAGGCTTGGAGGCAGTTAGAAAAAGACCTGCGATGTATATCGGTGATGTTGGGCAAAAAGGTCTTCATCATCTTGTTTATGAAGTAACAGATAACTCTATAGATGAAGCTTTAGCAGGTCATTGTAAAAATATATATGTTACGATCAATAAAGACAACTCTATCACAGTATTAGATGATGGAAGAGGTATTCCAACCGGCATACATGAAAAGGAAAATAAATCAGCTCTTGAAGTTGTTATGACAGTTTTACATGCAGGTGGTAAATTTGATAAAGATTCGTATAAGGTTTCTGGTGGTTTACATGGTGTTGGTGTCTCATGTGTCAATGCATTATCAGAACATTTAAAAGTTCTAGTTTACAGAGAAAATAAGGTTTTTTGTCAGGAATATGAAAGAGGTGTCCCACTTTATCCTGTAAAGGAAATCGGTGAAACAAATAAAAGAGGTACAGAGGTTACATTTTTACCAGATAAAAGTATTTTTATTGAAACAGAATATGTATACGATATTTTGTCTGCTCGAATGAGAGAGTTGTCTTTTTTGAATAAAGGTATTTCAATTACTATCACTGACAAGAGACATAAGGATGAAGATGGCGCAGAAATTTCTGATAAATTTTATTCTGAAGGGGGGTTGCAGGAGTTTGTGAAATATCTTGATGCTACACGTGATTCTTTAATGGACAATGTTATGCATATGGAGGGAGAAAAGAATGGTATTCCTGTAGAAGTAGCTATGCAATATAATAGTACTTATGCAGAGAATTTACATTCTTATGTTAATAATATTAACACACACGAAGGAGGTACGCATTTAGCTGGATTTAGAAGAGCTTTAACAAGAACTTTGAAGAGTTATGTTGAAAAAACTCCAGGATTTGCAAAAGAAAAAGTTACTATCTCTGGAGATGATTTTCGTGAAGGATTAACTGCAGTAGTTTCTGTTAAAGTAATGGAGCCCCAATTTGAAGGTCAAACTAAAACTAAATTAGGCAATAGTGAAGTGATGGGGCCCGTTGATCAATTGGTTGGGGAAATGCTATTTAATTATTTGGAAGAAAATCCTAGAGAGGCAAAGACTATTGTTCAAAAAGTTGTGTTAGCTGCAAAGGCTAGACAAGCAGCGAAAAAAGCTAGAGAATTAGTTCAAAGAAAAACAGTTATGTCATCAACTGGACTACCTGGTAAGCTGTCAGATTGTTCTGAAACAAATCCTGAACTTTGTGAGATATTTTTAGTTGAGGGAGATTCAGCTGGTGGTACAGCTAAGCAGGGTAGAGACAGAGCTTTTCAAGCTATTTTACCATTAAGAGGAAAAATATTAAATGTAGAAAAAGCAATGCCTTATAGAGTGTTTGAAAATGAAGAAATAAAGAATATGTTTACTGCTTTAGGTGTTTCTGTTGGAACAGAAGAAGATGAGAGATCATTGAATTTAGAAAAATTGAGATACCACAAGATTGTAATTATGTGTGATGCCGATGTGGATGGTAGTCATATTGCTACTTTAATATTAACATTCTTTTTTAGATACATGAAGGAATTAGTTGAAAGTGGATATGTGTATATTGCAACACCGCCTTTATATTTAGTCAAAAAAGGTTCTAGTCAAAGATATTGTTGGGATGACCAAGAAAGAGATCGAGTAGTAAATGAATTAAAAGCAGGTAAAGATGTTAAGGTTAATATTCAAAGATATAAAGGTTTAGGTGAGATGAATGCATCCCAACTATGGGATACTACAATGAACCCTGAAGCAAGAACATTGAGACAGGTTACTATACAAAATGCAGCAGAAGCAGATAGAGTGTTTTCAATGTTGATGGGTGACGACGTTCCTCCAAGAAGAGCTTTTATTGAAGAAAATGCGCATTACGCTAATATTGATGTTTAATATTTAACTTGTGAGTAAGTTTTTAACTAATAATAAGAGCAACCAAAATAGTCCTAGTTTATATATAAAAAAATCTGCTGAAAGATATGGTTTTGTAAAAGGAATCATCAAGAAGGTGAACGATGATATTGTAAAGCACATTAGTGGTAGATCTTTTTCTATTCGTCTTTTTAATAAAAAAAAGATTAATGTTTTTATAAATGGTAAATTTATTTATCCTACTACTAGTATTGATGGAGTTGCTTCTTTAAAGTGTCATTTTCTTGGTACAATCTCCATGAGAAGTTGGAACAACTGGAATATGCATGAGCCTGTTTCTATGCTACAGATTAAAACAGGTTGGTTTCTATTTTTTTATACTTCTTCTTTTTTAGTGTCTCATGATGCCTTAGTCTGCTTAGATGAATTAGGGATTCCTATTAATTCTCTTAATGACTGGCAAGGAGCTGTCAAAAGAAAAGATGAGGTTCTAAATTACTATTGTCAGCAAGAAGTGAATATAAAAGAACAAGAAAAATTAGAAAAATTAGAAAACAAAAGACGTAGAGTACAAGAAAAGAAGGATAGAGAATCTCGTGAACAAGCACGTTTTAAAAAAAGAAAAGAAGATTTGATAAAAAGATTTGGCAATGAATCTGCAAAGAAAATATTGCAGAAAAAAATCTGGCAGGGTATGACAAAAGAAATGCTTATTGAAAGCTGGGGTAAACCTGGTGATATTGATGAAACTGTATATAAGTCTAAAACAAAAGCCAAGTGCTTCTTTAATTCCTATAAAACGCGTCAAAAAACTACCAAATATAAAAACAGGGTTGACTTGGAAAATAATCTTGTAGTTGGTTGGAAGGATTTAGAATAAAATAAATTGATTATTATCTAGCCATTGTGATTTTTCCGGTTTCTTTTTTTTCTTCACCTAGGTTTGTTTTGTAAATAATTTTATAACTATATACATCGGGAGGCAACATGCTACCATCTTTTAATTTCCCATCCCATCCTATTTCATAACTATTTGTCTCAAATACTTCCTTTCCCCATCTGTCATAAATGCGCAAATTATATGTATTCATATCTACATTTAAAAGTGAAGGTGCAAACGTGTCATTGACGCCATCATTATTAGGTGTAAAAATATCTGGTGTGTATGAGTAATAATCTTGTAGTATTTGGATCTCCTTTTTTATTTCATCTTCACAACCATATTCATCTGTAATAGATAGAGTGATGTAATAAGATCCTGGTTCTGTATATAAGTTTGATGGATTTTGTTCATTTGAAGTGTTTCCATCTCCAAAGTCCCATTCCCAGGCGCTAATATTTACATCAATTGATAAGTCAGTAAAATTAGTTGGTGTATTTGAAAGCATGAATTCATATTCAGCAGTATTAAAATCTGCAATAGGGGCTGCGTTGAGTGTGAATTCGGCTTCGGATTCACAGGCGAATAAATCTACTACTAACACTGAATATTCGCCTTCTTCTAAATTGGTAAATACACCTTCGTTATTTGTCTCAATCGTGACACCATCTGAAATTAAATTGTATTGATATTCAGGTGTTCCACCAATTGTACTTATTGTAATTGTTCCATTATTATTAATACATTCTGATGTCATGCCATCAACAACCATTGCATCATTTTCTGGAACTTCTATTATTAGTGTATTAGAACATCCATTTAAGTCATTAACATTAATAGTATAAAATCCGCCATTTATTTGATTAATGTCTTGATTGCTAGAAGTAAATCCATTATCACTTGTCCAGCTATATTCATACCCAGGTGTTCCACCAATAGCCGTAATATCTATAAAGCCATTTTGTGCATTTTCACATGTAACTGCTCCAGCTTCAGCTGAAATTATTAATTCTAATGGTTCAGTAATGGTGAAAAAAACTTCGTCACCTGGAACCAAACAACCATTTTCATCAATGGTACTGAAATAATAATCTCCTGCAGAAAGATTGTTAAACGTTAAGGAGCTTCCTGCTTGTTCTTCAATTATTCCAGAGTCGTCACCTATAATCGTGTTATAAGGGTAGGTTCCTCCAGAAATCTCTAATTCTATTTCACCATTCTCCCCATTAAAACAGCTTATATTTGTCTCTGTAAATGAAACATTTATTTCATCAGGTTCTAATAGCTCAAATATTAATTCTTCACTTATGCAATCACTTGTTGCTTCTGTAATTGTTCCTGAATATATTCCGGGTGGTAAGTTGTTAAATGTAAAATTACTATTTGTTGATGCTTCTGAGTTAATTAGGTTATTGTTTAAATATAAATTATATACCCAGTTTCCTGTGTTTGGCGCAATTAATTCTATTGTACCATTATTAGCATTATAACAAATAATGTCTGCGCCGTCACCATTAATTTCCAGCTCTTCAAAAGAAATTGTCACATCATCTCCCTCAATTCCTCCTTCAAATCCACACCAATCTCCTGCATCTCCGCATAATGATGCACCTGCAGTATATGTAACATTGCCTCCAGGAATAACAGTGATTTCACCACCTGTTCCAATTGTGTTTCCAAATTCATCTTGCCATGTAATATCTGTTCCTGCAACTGCTGGCGCAAATTCTATACTTTCTATTATATAATCATTATCTCCATTAGGTGTGAATCTCCAGCCATCGTTTTCACATGTCCATTGATTGGGAAAGTTTCTTTCTATTCCGTCTAATCCCGTAACAACATGTGCAATGCTTCCATCTTGATTATGTAGACCATGTATAGCTGCTCCGGAATTCCATGTTGTACAAAGTACCTTTTGGGCAATATGTGTTTCTATAATATTTGTGCTTTCAAATAGTTTAATTTGACTAGAATAACAAATGTCAGTACAAGAGAACATAGGTATTCCACAAAAAGAGGCAATAAATACTCTATTTGGGGCTTCTCCAGTAGTTGCATATGCAATAATTCCATTACCATTTACGCCCGGATATATATCTTGCCAAGGACATAGTATTGCATTTTGTACTTCTGGTTCTTGTGTTGTTGGGATTGCATAATCAATAGTCCAGTCAGAGTATCCTCCTGCATTACCTGTGTTGAAAGACAAATAATTATTGGATGCTAATACAACTTGACTATATGTGTTTCCGTAAAACACAAAATCAAATCCCATGTCAATTACACTTCCAAAAACATCATCTGAATATATATTAGAATCAGTTAAGTCTACTGCGTATGAAGTTGCTGATAATACTACTTGAACGTTGCCTTGTTGGCCGTCACATAATACTGTGTCACCTGTAGCCACAACTTGTGCAGTAATGTAATTACTCAATAATAAAATAAAACAGATTAAATAAGGAAATCCTTTTCTCATAAAAAATTATATTACTTGGTTCAACTTAATCATCTACAATAACCATACCAACATACAATTTACAATAATTGTAAATAATTTCTATTTTATCTAGAGATAAAAAATGATATTTTCATACATTAGCAGATTAAGAATAAATTTTAAATAAAATATAATGAAAGTAACAATAGTAGGAGCAGGTGCAGTAGGTGCAAGCTGTGCTGAGTATATCGCGATTAAAAATTTCGCGTCAGAAGTTGTGTTAGTTGATATTAAAGAAAATTTTGCAGAAGGTAAGGCTATGGATCTAATGCAAACAGCGTCTTTGAATAATTTTGATACTAAAATTTCGGGTGCTACTAATGATTATGCTAAAACAGCCAATAGTGACATAGCAGTTATTACTAGTGGTATACCAAGAAAGCCAGGCATGACTCGAGAAGAACTAATTGGCATAAATGCCGGTATTGTAAAAACGGTTTCTGAAAATTTAATTAGGTATTCTCCAAATGTAATTCTTATTATTGTTAGTAATCCAATGGATACAATGACGTATTTAACTCATAAAGTGACAGGGATTTCTAAAAATAGAATTATCGGAATGGGTGGTGCTTTAGATAGTGCTAGGTTTAAATATAGATTAAGCGAGGCTTTGGATTGTCCTGCTTCTGATATTTCAGCAATGGTTATTGGAGGGCATAGTGACAAAGGCATGGTTCCTTTAGTTAGCTTAGCTACAAGAAGTAGCGTAAATGTTTCACATTTTTTATCTAATGAAAGGTTAGATAGAGTGAAACAAGACACTAAGGTTGGTGGTGCTACACTTACTTCTATGCTTGGAACATCTGCATGGTACGCTCCTGGTGCTGCCGTATCTGCTCTTGTTCAAGCTATTGCCTGTGATCAAAAGAAAATGTTTCCTTGTTCTGTATTGTTAGATGGTGAATATGGTTTGTCAGATTTGACTATTGGTGTTCCAGTTATCTTAGGACGTCATGGGGTTGAAAAAATTGTAGAGATTCCATTAAATCAGGAAGAAAAGACACAATTAGTGAATTCAGCAGAAGCGGTTAAAAAAACCAACAGTATATTGTTAGAGATGAATTTAATGGAATAGAATTTCAATTACTTTTTTAGAATTATTTTTTCTGTAAAAGTATTTTTTTCTGTTTGTATTCTTACTATATATATACCAGATTCTTCGTCTTTTAAAGATATATTAACATTACTTGTTGTTAGTTTTTCATGTGCAATTAACTGCCCAAGATTGGAGTAGATGTTTAATTCTCCATTAATATAATGAGGAATCTCAATTTTGAATTCTCCATTGTTTGGATTAGGAAACACTTTAATTCTATCAATATTGTGGGCTATATTTTCCACATTAAAATTGTCACTAAAAAATAATTCTAATCCGCCACTTGAATTTCCCCTTATTAAATCAGGTAATCCGTCATTATTTATATCAGCGATTGCTGGGCTTGAGTGGACGCAGTTATTTGTTGTTAATATGTTATTTGTAATTAAGTTAAATTGTGTGTTTAAATTTAATGTTGTGCTATTTTGGTCAGGATTAAGTGTCTCTATCTCATTGTATAGATATATTAGTCCACTTTCTGTTCCTACTGCTAAATGATATAAGTTATTATATTCAAATACCAAAGGCACCGTATATCCTGTTAAATATATGGGACTTGATAGATGTATTCCTCCTAGACTTTTTGTAATTATTTCATTGCCGTTTTGATCAAAATCTCCACTAGCAAATTCTGGTGTATAGTTTTCAAATGCTGGTATTTCTAAAGAGCCTGTATTTTGATAATAATTAATTCCATTATAGACTCCATTGTCAATGCCCATTCTTTCACCAATAATTAAGTCCAAGAGTCCATCTCTATTTAAATCTATTAATTGAGGAGTAGCAAAGCTGCCAACATCAATATTGAGTGTTTCATAATCCTCAAATACTGGCCATTCAGAAGTACTCATTCCATTGTTTTTAAAATAATATATTTGACCATTATTGTCACCTATAATCATATCAACATCTTGATCGTTATCAATATCTCCAAAAGTTGGATGTAATGATTGGATAGTGGGTAGGTTGCCTATTGAAGATAGGTTGCCAAAATCTTCAGTGATAAATTCAAACATAGGATTTTGTGTTGTTCCGATATTTTTATACAGAGCTATTTTAGAGTTGTAGTTGCCACTGTCAAAATAGCCTTTGTTTCCTATGATTAAGTCAAGTAGGCCATCATTATTTAGGTCATATAGTATGGGAGAAGAGCTAGATCCTACATCAATCATTTCTTTTATTAAAAAATCATTTTCTATGAATTCGAATTCAATATTATTATTTGAGTTTTCACCAATATTTTTATACAGGAAACAATTCTTGTGATTCTCAGCTACATTGACACCATTTGGACTAATGATCAAGTCTTTTATATTGTCATTGTCTATATCTACATAAAATGCACCTGGAAATCTCGTGAGGTTGATAGATTCATTGTAGCTCGGAAAATTCAGGTCTTGGTCAATCATAAAAGCTTCTTCATTAGTTCCTCCATTGTATAGCATAACCATGTTGTCGTAGGTGATATCACCCAATAAAAGTTCTAGTCCATTATCCATTGTAGAGTTTAGTTCTAATGCTAGAAGTGTAGATCCAGAATGTCTTGCAGATCGGCCATCACTATTAATTTCATTGCAGTCTTCATCTAAATTTAGTGTCACGCTGTTTGTGCTAAAATCTTCTTTAAAGCGTCCCCAGCAATTATCACTTCTTACTAGATTAACACTGTCCGCATTGCCATATAATTCAGTCGACTTGTTTTCGTGAAAATAAACATGAGATCCGGATGGGTCAAAAGATAGAATATCTATGTCTAAATCTCCATCAACATCAATTATAGCTGGTAAATCACTACTGCTAACATATAAATTAATGGGGCCAAATCCAGCATCTGAAGTAATTACTTTACTGAATTCAAATTGTAAATCACTAGTAGATATATTTGTGTATAGTTGAATTGAAGAGTTGTAGCTGGTGAAAATATCAGCTTTTCCATCTTGATTATAA
>PAMG01000037.1 GCA_002707245.1 Flavobacteriales bacterium | reverse complement strand
CTGATCTATTATCAATGATGGATTTGGCTGCTACGGACCCTACACCTTTAATAGCACCTAAACCAAATCTAATTGCATTTTCCTCATTAACTGAATAATCAATCCAACTCTCATTAAGATCAGGCCCCAAAACACTAATCCCCATACGTTTACACTCATCCATATATTTTGTTAATTTTGAAAGATCGTTCATGTGGTGCGTTAATAAAGAGGCCATAAACTCTTCTGGATAATGCGCTTTTAAATAAGCTGTTTGAAAAGCAATAAACGAATAACAAGTGGAATGTGATTTATTAAAAGCATAAGATGCAAAAGCCTCCCAATCCTTCCATATTTTTTCAATTTTTTTAGAATCATGATTACGCTCTAAACAACCTTCAAAAAACTCTTCCTTTAAACTATCTAAAATATCCTTTTTCTTTTTCCCCATTGCTTTTCTTAACACATCTGCTTTACCTTCAGAAAAGCCAGCTAATTCTTGTGACAGTTTCATAACCTGTTCTTGATAAACTGTAATACCATATGTGTTACCTAGATATTTTTCCATGACAGGTAAATCATAATTTATTTTTTCACGTCCATGTTTTCTTTCAATAAAATTGGGGATATACTCCATTGGACCAGGTCTATATAAAGCATTCATTGCAATTAAATCTTCAAACTTATCTGGTTTTAAAGCTCGTAAATGTTTTTGCATACCGGCAGATTCAAATTGAAATGTTCCTGTTGTTTCACCATTCTTGTATAACTCAAATGTTTTAGAATCTTCTAAATCGACATTATCTATATCCAAATCTAGATTATGTCTTTTTTTAATTAAAAAAACAGCATCTTTTATTTGAGAAAGTGTATTGAGACCAAGAAAATCCATTTTCAACATGCCCGCACGTTCGACAACACTATTGTCAAATTGTGTGATTAACAAATCTGATTCTGAAGATGTACAAACAGGAATATAGTCAGTAATATCATCAGGAGTGATAATAATACCACACGCATGTAAACCAAGGTTTCTAATACTACCTTCTATAGAACAAGCTAGATTCATTAATTCCGATTCCTCTTTACTATTATTAACAGAATCAACTAATTCTTGAACTTGATTCATTTGATCTCTATTTAATTTAGCAGACAGTTCTTGTTGAGTTAAAGAAAATATTTGATTTAAAGATATTTGAGGTATTTTTTTAGCTAAGACATCTACTTTAGATAGTGGAATATTTAAAACACGTCCCATATCACGAATTGAAGATTTAGCCGCCATTTTACCATAAGTAATAATTTGGGCCACTTGATTTTGACCATATTTCTCAACCACCCAAGAAATTAATTGTGAACGGCCAACATCATCAAAATCAATATCAATATCTGGCATAGATATTCTTTCCGGATTCAAAAACCTTTCAAATAACAAATCATATTTCAGTGGATCAATAGCAGTAATATTCAAGCAGTATGCTACCACTGAACCTCCAACAGACCCTCTTCCAGGCCCAACTGAAATATTCATCTTTCTAGCGTGATTTATTATGTCTTGTACAATCAAAAAATAACCTAAGTAACCTGTGTTTTCTATCGTCTTAATTTCAAAATTTATTCTATCCGAAATTATTGAAGAAATAGTACCATACTTTTTTTCAGCTCCAAGATTACATAAATGTCTTAAATAATCTGTTTGCGTACTAAATGAATCTGGTAAATCATATTTTGGTAATAAAACCTCTCTAGATAATGTATAATTATCAAATTGCTGAACAAAATAATCTAAATCAAGAAAAACATTAGGCAAATCTGAAAAAAGACTTGCCATTTCTTCTTGATTTTTAAAATAAAAATTATCATTTGGCATGCCAAACCTAAATCCATGACCAGTTCCTTTAGGGGTATTAATTTGATTACCATTTTTCACACACAATAAAGCATCATGTGCCTTAGCATCTGATTGTTCAAGATAGTAAATTCGATTTGAAGGAAGACACTTTACATTGTGCTCACGAGCCCACTTTACCAATAATTTATTTAATTCATCTTCATCATCTACATTATTTCTACTTAATTCAACATAAAAATCTTCTTTGAACTCATTTAACCACCATAAAAAACATTCTTTTGCTTTAGATTCACCAACATTAAAAAAAAGATGAGCAATTTCACCATACATACCGCTAGTAGTCGCAATTAAATCATCTTTATATCTCTGGACTAATTTTTTATCAATTCTAGGAAAACCAGCATATAGCCCATCAATATATCCATATGAAGATATTTTACATAAATTTTTATATCCATTTTTATTTTTAGCATATAGAACTTGTGAATGTCTTTTATCTTTCTTATCTCTAGAAAAGCCACCTTGTCTTATTTTTCTATCATCAACTAAATAAAATTCACAACCTACAATTGGCTTTACATTATGTTTTTGACATAATGAAACAAATTCAAAAGCACCAAAAAGATTACCATGATCAGTCATAGCGACAGATTTCATGCCAGTCTCAACTACCTTCTTAACTAATTTATCAATTGAAATTGTAGATTGTAATATCGAATATGAAGTGTGACATCTAATATGAGATGAAAAAAACAAATCCATATTGGATTTTGAATCATGTAATACTGCAGTTTTTTCTGCTTCCGTATGATTAATTTCAGTATTTAAGTTTTTATTTGGCTCTGTGGTAGCTCCAGTATAATTATTTACTAATTGGATTTGTGTGGTGTTTTTTAATATAAAATCATCTACATCTTCTTTCTTTAAATCAGAATTAATATCATTAAAAAATTTATTTCTTAATAATTCAAAAAAACACCTTGCAGTAGCATCAACATCGGCAGCAGCATTATGTGCATTAATAATCTTTTCTTTAAAAATGATTTCATACAACTCCTCTAATTTTGGTGCTTTAAAACCTTTTCTAATTTTAACTGTTCCTTTATTATTAATCTCATAACTAACTACTGAATTTAATAAATCTGGTATGCTGTCTGTTTTTTTATATAATAATCCGGAATCATTATTATTAAAATTAATTTTGAATTTAAAATAATCTTTAAAGACACCTTTAGGTTCAACTGATGAAACAACACCTTCTTTACCAAGTCTCAATTGGCAGTAATCTATAGTTGTTTTCATAGTATCAACAAGCTTAAAATCAACTAAATTGATATTTTCATTAGCTCGACAATATTCGGAACTAATTACATTAACATCAAACTCAATATTATGTCCTATCAAAAATGTTGTATTGGCCAATGCTTTATTAAACTTTTTAAAAACATCTTCAATATGAACTCCTTGTTGATTAGCCATTTCATTAGTAATCCCATGAATTTTTGTCGAAGTCAATGGTATTTCAAAATCAATCGGTCTAATTATATCATTTCCTGAATCTATTAATTCACCAAATTTATCATGAAGCTGCCATGCTAATTGAACACAACGTGCAGTACTCCAATTATCAAGATCAGTAAAAGGTTTTTTAAAATCTTTTGGCAAACCAGTAGTCTCAGTATCAAATATTAAATACATAAAAAATGATATGTTTATTATTTTTTTTAAATGTAATGAAAATAAAAATCGAATTTATTATAGTACTTAAAATAAATTATTAACAAATAAAAAATTAAATTAAATTTTGTAAATGAAATAATTATTAGATATTTGCACCACTTAATTAACTGGGTTTAGGACCCTTTTAAAACAATTAATTATTATGGCAACAAAAATTAGACTACAAAGACACGGAAAAAAAGGAAAACCATTCTATCATTTAGTAATAGCTGATTCTAGAGCTAAACGAGACGGTCGATTTATTGAAAAAATTGGAACATATAATCCAAACACAAAACCTGCAGAGATAAATATAAATTTTGAAAGCGCACTATCTTGGCTACAAAAAGGTGCAATACCAACTGATACTGCACGAGCTATTTTATCATATAAGGGCATTTTATTAAAAAAACATTTATTGGATGGAGTGCGAAAAGGTGCTCTCACAGAAGACCAGGCAAATCAGAAGTTTGACACTTGGATGAATGAAAAAGAAGCCAAAATTGCTAGTGCTATCGAAAAAATAAATACTGCATCTAATGAAGCGACAAAGAAAAAAATTGCAATAGAAGAAGAGGCAAGAAAAAAGAAAGAGGATGCTATTATTGCAAAACAACAGGCAGCTGTTCCAGCAGAGGAAGCTCCAGCAGCAGAGGAAGCTCCAGCAGCAGAGGAAACTCCAGCAGCAGAGGAAGCTCCAGCAGCAGAGGAAGCTCCAGCAGCAGAGGAANCTCCAGCAGCAGAGGAAGCTCCAGCAGCAGAGGAAGAGGACAAAACAAAGAATTCAGAAGACAAATCTTAAAAACATCATGTCAGACAATATCTATATAGGTCATGTAGCTAAAACACATGGTCTACATGGCTTATTTAGTGTTAAATTAATTGGAACAAAAGAGTTTTGTGAATTTTGTAAAAAAATAAGAACAATCTATACAGATGATAATTTTGCCTTGAATATTCAAAAAACAGAAATAAATTCAAATATTTTTTTAAAAATCAAAACAAAAGAAATAAATAACAAAGAAGAGGCAAAACTAATCCTAAGAAAAGAAATTTTCATAAAAAAGGGAGAAGTATTAGAAATCGATGAATTGCTTGAAGAACAAAATAGATTTATAAATTTTAAAGTAATCAATAAGGAACAAAAGGAAATTGGTATAATAAAAAAAATCGATTATAATAGGACACAACCTATAATGATGATAAAAACAAAACAAGATACTATTCTTGCCCCTTATATAGAAAATTTCATCTTAGAAAAAGATATAAAAAACAAACAAATTATAGTCGAATTTCCAGATGGGCTAATAGAAACCTGTGCTTTTAACGACTAAAGCTTCGTGCCAGACAAAATCAATGTACCCGCCCAATCCTTTTGCTTGCCAAACTGAAAACAAGAAATATCACTAAATCCAGCATCTTCAAGAATCATTTCCCATTGAGAAATAGAATAAGTATGCATATGTACATTTAAATCTTGCGCCCAACTTAAAGATTCTTTATTTTCTAAATAATGATCTATACCCATCAAAAAAATACCATTTTTATTTAAAAGATTATTAAAAATGTAATTAATTGTTTTTTGTGGATTGTTAAGATAATACAATACTTCCATGCTGAATACAATATCAAAAGTTTCATGATAATCCTTAATTTTATTAATATCTAAAACTAGATATTCAGATTTTTTGTCTTTTAATATGGCTTTTTTAATCATTTTTTCAGCACCATCTACACCGACTGAACGAATACAGTTTTTAAAAGAGTTTATTTTTTGAACAACCCAGCCATTACCACAACCAATATCTAAAAAACTAAATTTAGATTCTAACATCTTTTCTGGAATCAAACCCAACATATGATTAACAGATGGACTATGATTAACTTCCATGCCATCATCCTTACCTAACTCAACCCAGTGATTAAAAAGATTAATTGCTTTCATAAAAAAAAATTTAAAATGGCATCCAGCTTAATTGAAAAAAGAAAGTTCTCCCCCAGGATATTGTCGAAAAATCACCACTATGAACATCATCCTGCATAGCATAATTAACATCAGTAATATTAAATAAATTTTTTGCCCCTAAAATAGCCGTAGTATTAATTTTCTTAAACTCTTTAAATAAATTAAAATTTAATAACTGATAACCTAATTGTTCATAAACAACCAATTCATTTGGTTGATCAAAAGCTTGATACTCATATTTTGATTTCCAACGCCAATTTACATTAACACCACAATCACAAACATAATATTGATATTTATAAGCAAAACTTAGATTATGTCTTGGTTGATTATATGTAAATGAATTGTTTTCGACAAAAAACATATTCCACATTAAATTGAATGAACTTAGTGTATTCATGTATGAATTGACATTAAGCTTGACAAATATATTACTACCATAGTATCTAGATTTAGTGAGATTATAATAAGTATAAGCATCCGTATTTTGAATTCTTGCTAACTCAATTTTATTATTTAGTAGATTTACAAAACCTTCTATATTAACAGACCAATATATTTGATCACTATGTTTAGGTAATAATGCTAGAGACATTTGAAATGCATCTGATTTTTCTGGCTTTAATTCAGAATTACCAATAATATTATGATTGATGTCAATAAACTCCATGTGTAATTCCTTAATAGTCGGTGATCTAAATCCTTGTGAATAGGATAATCTAATTTGATTATGTTTATTAAAATCATACTTAAAATGTACAGAAGGAATTAAATTAGTAGCATATAATGAATGATATGGCAATCGCAAACCAACTTGTGTCGTCAACTTTTCATTGACTTCAAAACTTGATTGAGTAAACAAAGAATAGTTGTAGACACTAGCATAGCCATCTTCTATTTTAGAGCCATCAACAGTTTCATAATTAACATCTAAGCCTATTTGACTTTTATACCTTAGTCCCGAAAAACGATTATATTCTAAGCGATTAAAAAAAGAATTAAATATATCTGTAGTATTATAGTCTAAATTAGATGTTTGAGTTTCGGTATTTGTAATCAAATCAACTTCATATTGTTTTTTTTCAAAATCTGTTTTTGAATAGGAAGTTGACAAATTCCAACTATATTTCTCTGTAGCTTTGACAACTTTTAAAAAATTAACGTTCCGATAGGTTAAATAATGTAAATCCATTGCAGTTCCTAATAAAGGAAAGAAGTTCTCATCGCCCAAATCAATCAACTTTTCATCAAAAAAAGATGTTTTAAACTCTATTGAGGTTTGCTTAAATTTTCTTCGCAACTTAAAATCAGCAAATGATTGATTTTTTGGCTTCCAATATTTAGATCGGACGTCCTCATCACCATAACCCTCAAAATCAGATTTACCTAAATTCATATGAAAATCAAAATCATTAATAGTTTTATTTAAATCGACATTAAAATTGTATAAACCTATACTTTCTAAATATGAATTAAATAAAATAGTATTTGTGTTAGTTTTTGAAATCAAATTAATTACTCCACCTGTTGAGTTTGTACCATACATAACTGAAGCTGGACCTTTAAGAATTTCTATTCGTTCTATATTCGATAAATTAATTTGTGACAAATCAATTTGACTACCTTTTCTACCAATCACAGGAATACCATCAATCATAATATTAATATTATTTCCCTGCATTCCCTGTATACTAACACTAGTTCCGAGTGCGGGGTCAATATTTAAGTCAAATAAAGCTTGATTACTAAATAATTCTGCCAAGTCATTTGAAGCTGTTTCTTTGATATCCTTTGAAGTAATTAAAATTAAATTATTAACTGATTGTGAAATAGTTTGAGCACCAATTTGACCAGTTATTAAAACTTCATTCAATGGATTTTGGAGTAACAGTGAATCTTTATCCTCTTGTAACTGAAATAAAGAATCAGACTGTGGATAAACAAAGTAAATAAAGAAAATAAAAATACTTAAAAACGCCCTAAACATAACTATTGATTCACTATAATTTGTTTGGCAAATATATCATCATTTGTGATGATTTTAGCAATATAGATTCCATTATTTAAATTATTTACATCAACAGTTAAAAATGCACCTTTTTTTTGAAGTAAAACCCTGCCATTTACATCAGTTATTTTTAAGTGAGCATCAGTACCGGCATAATTAATGACAAAACTTCCTGAATTTGGATTAGGGTAAATTTTAAAATTAATATCAGAATCATCTAATGATGATGATGGATTATAATTTAATTCTTCAATTAAAAATGACATATTCCCTGACTGTCCTCCAGCAAAAGATTGAAATATAATTTTATATAATGATTCTTGATTCTGACTCAACATATAGTATGCCCGATTATCAACAATTGTATATGAACCACTATATTGTTTCCAATCATATCCAATAGTATTAATATTAAAACTAACATCTAAAGATTGAAATGAAGGATTTACATCTAAAAAACCATCATATTGAGCTACTGCATTATCATTTGACAACCCCCCTGTGACAATATAAGGCATTGTATCTCCATCTAAAGAAACATATTCTTCTTCATACTTTGTAAATAGAATATCCCAACTATCACTATTAGGTTCTCGATCAATAATTTCATTATTTATTAATGAATAAAAAACAAATGCCTTATCTGAATAATCTAAAGTATTTATATTAATAATCTGTTCACCTGAACCATCTAGATTAGCTATTGTTAAATTAAATGTACCATTAACAAAACTATTTATTTTTATTTTCTTTGATTCTTGACCATAATTTATAATGTATATTTTGGTTCCTGATTGAAATATTATATCACCGTTATTATCCTCTAGCCAATAATTACCAAAACCATCTCCTGTGTTAACAGTAAATGCACCTTCTCCCCAATTAAGATTACTATTTCTAAGTTGAATAGCATTTGATGGCAAATTTGTTATTTCTGACCAGTTTGTAATATCACTAGACACTTCAAATAATGTAACCCCTATACCACTATTGATGCGAATATTCGGATTATAGCCTGTTGAAAATGCAAGTTCCCAATTATCTCTTTCCGGGAAACCAGTGATTCCTTCTGAAAGAGAATAATAAATGTCATATTGATAGCTTGAACCCATGCTAAATTCTACTAACTGTTGTCCTTTAACATCAAAAAAAATTGAAAATATTAAAATCGTAAATAATAATTTTTTAATCATATTAAACATAGTAATTTTGACACAAATGTATGTATTTATTTAGAATAAATCTAAATTGTTTTTGTTGTTTCTTTTCAAACATCATTTACTGTAGCTTTATAGATGCAATATATACTATTAAATATAAAAATTATTTGCTAATTTTAAGAAATATGATTAACAATAAGATATCTGAAATTATAAAAGCTCGAAAATCAGTTTTCCCTTCTCAATTTAATGGAAAAGAGATTGAAAAAAATACTATTTTAGAATTACTAAAAAATGCAAATACTGCCCCTACTCATAAATTAACACAACCCTGGTTTTTTAAAGTTTTTTCTAAATCTAGTAAAACCAGCTTAGCCAAAGAATTAATTAAACAAAACAAACTAATACAAAACACACAAAAAGAAGATAAATTACATCTAAAATTTCAAAAATCTAGCCATATAATTTGTATTTGTATGAGGCGAGACAAGACCAAATCTATTCCAGAATGGGAAGAAATCGCTGCTACCGCCATGGCTGTGCAAAATATTTGGCTGTCTTGTGTTGATAGTAACATAGGTGGATACTGGAGTACGCCGAAAGGGATTGAAAAATTAAATAAATTTTTAAATTTGAAAAAAAATGAAAAATGTTTGGGATTTTTTTACATAGGAATTTATGAATTAATAAAGAAAAGAAAACTCCCAAGAAAGAATATTGAAACAGACACTGAATGGCTAGATTAGTTATTTAGAATAATTACAAATAATTAAATAAACTTTTATATTTATTTAGAATAATTACAAATAAATTATATTTACAAAAACATAAAAACCAAAAAAAAACAATGAATGAATTTATTATCACATTTCGAGAATGCCTAGAGGCTACGTTGATTGTGGGAATTGTATACACATTTCTGCAAAAAACAAAAATGAATCACCAAATCAAATATTTATGGTCAGCAGTTGGATCAGCTATTGTTGCGAGCATACTAGTAGCATTACTACTAAACAATATAACAGAAAAAATGGCAAGCAATGCTATGGCAAAATTATTTGAAGCTGTTTTTATGTATATCACAGCAGGACTATTGCTTTATGTAGTGTTTTGGTTATCGAAGTCTATAAGCAACAGACAAGCACTGGAAGCGTTAGCCAGCACAGCTAGCAAATCAAGTAAATGGGGAATATTTTTTCTAATTTTTTTTGCAATTCTTAGAGAAGGCTTCGAAACTGTAATGTTTTTAACTAGCACCTCTATGCAGACAAGTAATTTTTCATACTCTGGATTTAGTCTTGGAATAATACTTGCATGCCTAATAGGGTACTTAATATTTTCTCAAGGAAAAAAAATCAACCTCAAACCATTTTTTGCCACCACCACCTTTTGCCTAGTTCTTTTTGCAGCTGGAATGAATGCATACGGAACTCATGAAATGGAATCCTTTTTAACCAAGCAGGAATATATAAAAAAAGATATCAAAAGACCCTGGAGTATTTTGGAGCCAAAATCAACACTAAGTGAAAAAAACAATCCCGCACTATATAAATACAATGAAAAAAAGAAAAAATACATACATATTCTACATGACAAAGGAGATATAGGCGTTTTTTTAAAATGCTTCTTTGGATACAACTCAAACCCTAATTGGATTGAACTATTTATATGGATTGGAACTTTGGTTTTCGGATTTAAAATCTGGAGAAAGTACTATGTTATAACACAAAAAAACTAAAAACCCAAAGAAAAACACTATATTGAGAATGCTCATTCCAATATAAGATGAAAAAAACTACATTGCTTATAATCACAATACTGCTTCTTGGCTTCAATCCAAGCTCAGGTCAGATTATCTCCTATGAACTAATTCAAAGCTGGAACAAAGATGAAGTGGAAGATTTATATAATCAATATGGAATCCCTAGTTCAACTGGAGAAATTAATTATGCTGTCGATGGCTATAAAATCTTATACTTTACTCCCGATTTTGACGGCCAATTAGTAACTTGCTCAGGAGCAATTTTTCTGCCAGCAGAAATAGGATGTCCGCCACCAATACTAAGCTGGCAACACGGAACAGAATCAGATGACAGTGGAGCTCCGTCTAACATCGGATTCACCAGCAATGACCTTACCGGGGTTATCGCAGCCTCTCACGGATATATTGTTACGATGAGTGATTTTATTGGACTCGGTGAAGGAGAAGGTTTTCACAATTATGTACATGCTGAAACAGAAGCCTCAGCTACTATTGACTTAATAATTTACGGAAAAGAGTTTGCAGCTGAAATGCTTGGAATACAGCCAAGTGAACAGCTATTTTTATTTGGATATTCTCAAGGTGGCCACGCAACAATGGCAGCAGTTAAAGAGATAGAAACAAATTACTCAGATCAAATTCAAGTTACAGCATCAGCACCAATGGCTGGACCTTATGATATGTCCGAGTCACAAAGATTAATGTTAGAGGCTGGAAACCCATACCCAAGTCCAGGGTATCTACCTTATCTATTATTTGCATATAATAAGATATATAATCTTTATGAAGACATAAATGATGTTTTAATACCGCCTTATAACAATTTCTTATACAACATGTATAATGGGACATACGGCATGCTGACAATCAACGCATTACTACCAGAAGTGCCAATTGAGATTTTTACAGATGAGTACTATCAGGAATATCTGAACAATGAAAACCATCCTTTTAAATTAGCCCTAATAGATAATGACGTATATAATTTTGTGCCTCAATCACCAATGCGATTATTGCACTGTAATGGAGATGACAATGTAACCTATGAAAATGCTCAAGTAGCATATGATTATTTTGTGGAAAATGGAGCAGACAATGTAGAACTCATCGATGGAGGCAATTTCACCCATTTAGAATGCGCATCTATCGCAATCTTAGCAGGAAAGATATGGATTGACTCAATGGCAGAGTTATGCGAACCGACGAACTTAAATGAATCAATTACAAGAAAAAAAGAACTACTAAAAAGTATTGATATTCTTGGAAGAAACATAAATAATTATAAACAAAATAATACTATAATTGATATCTATAACGACGGAACCTGCCAAAAACGACTAATAATCAAATAACTACCTTAACAGCTTCGCTATTTTTTCTTTAAACTTGGTGTATGGAGGATAAATGAACTTTGCAGTTGAAAAACCTGAACGTTGAAACAACACAGATTTTGCGTGTGAAAAAGCCAAAAAACCACTTTTACCGCCTGTTTTGCCTAGCCCACTATTATTAACTCCTCCAAATGGCAAATTGGGATTTGCATACTGAAGCATACATTCATTAATAGCAGCAGTCCCTGAACTAGTTTCTTGCAGAAATTTATCAATATTAGAACGAGACTTACTAAACAAATACAATGCCAAAGACTTCTCGTTATTACTAATAAATTCTAAAACTGAATCAAAATTATCGTACTTAATTAATGGCAAGATTGGACCAAATACCTCAGTCTTTATAATAGTGTCATCAACTTTAACATTTTTCAAAATTGTTAACGGAAAATGATGTTTTTTTTGAGATGATTCAGATGAAAAAAGAACCTTAGCACCTTCAGATAAAGAAGTGTTCAGCAACCCACGCAGTCTCTCAAAGTGTTTTTGATTAACTACAGAAGTGTAATTTGAATTTTCCGAAAAAAACTTTTTCAAGACCTTATTAAGACACAAAACAAATTTATCGTAACAATCTGCATGAATGAACACATGATTTACCGCAATACAAGTCTGACCACAATTTACATACTTAGACCAGATAATTTTCTCTGCAGCATCCTGTAAATTTGCTGTAGAATCAATAATTGTATGATTTTTTCCGCCCAACTCAAGTGTCACAGAAGTTAAATTATTAGCTGCTGCCGCCATTACCATCTTACCAATTTCAGGGGATCCTGTAAAAAATATATGATCAAATTTGAGTTGAATCAAAGAAGAACCCACATCTGCACCTCCCTCAACAACAATTACTTCATCTTTGCTAAAGATAGAAACAATTAATTCTTCTATAAGAGAAGATGTATGAGGTGTGTATTCCGAAGGCTTAAGCACAACACAATTACCAGCCGCAATCGCTGAAATCAATGGGTTTAGACTTAGATTAAACGGATAGTTCCATGGAGAAATAATTAAACATACTCCTTTAGGCTCATAGTAAATTTTAGACCTAGCACCAATTAAATGAAGAGGGGTCCAAACAGATTTTTTAGAAGCCCATTTTTTGATATACTTTAAAGTAAAATCAATGTGACTTAAAACTGTGTTTATCTCAGTAGAATAGAATTCCGGAAGTGGCTTATTATAATCCTTTAAACAAGTATCTATGATATGTTGTTGATTCTCTATAATCCATTGGCGGATTTGTTTAATTTTAGATATTCTATCTTTTACTTTTCCTTTTACTAATGTTTTTTTAAAATAAAACCTTTGCCGATTTAAAATATCACTTAATTCTTTCACTTATTTAAAATTAATTCTTTTTCTACGGTCCCATTATCATATAATTTGATAAAAATACCTTTTTGATTAGAATTCACATGTCTACCTAAAACATCTAGTTGTTGAATTAACACCTTTTTTGAGCTCAATTCATCTATCAAAATTGATTCACAAGATTCTTGACAAGCTTCTAAACTCCAAAATGGAACAACACCATTACACCCTCCCCACCAAGTTGACTCACATGTTAAAGAGTTTTGATTAAAATAAAAAATTTCAATCGCAGCATCACATTCTCCAGGTTCAGGATCAAGCTCACAATTATCTAACATTACAACATCTACCCACTCGCATTGTAAAAAATCATAATACCAGGTGTACAACTGCAATGAAACATCGGAAGTAATAACAGCATTATCCTGAATCTCTAAAACATGAGTGCTTTCCGTCGCTATTCCATAATACTGAACCTCTTCTACTGCAATAGTATCACCAAGTGAATTAAACAGTATAAATCCAGGGTAAGAAAATATCTCATAGGCAGAAGAATTAGAAACATTGACTATAATTTGATTCCCTGATTGATAAATAGAGAAAATACTCAAATCTGAACAGTTAGCTTGCTCCTCCTCATCGCATATACCATTGGCATTTACATCATTAAGACAAATACAATCTCCAAGTACACACTCTGACCACTCATCACATAATACAGTTAAACACTCTAACTCATCACAAACTCCATCACTGTCTAAATCATTTAAACAATCGCCATCGCAATTGTAGTACTCATCTGGATATTCGCAAGAACTATCATCTTCTGTTGCATCAACATCATAATTACACGCTTCTGAGTCAATGCAACCCAAAGTGCAACTTGTGTTCCAAAATATATTCTGATCTGGGTCTGAAGCAACATTAATGTCTGCCCAGTAATTACTACAACTCTGCTCAGAAACAGTATAATCACACTCAGATGTATCTATATCAAAACAACAAGGAACATGACAAGTTCCACAATCATCTAAGACACCACAAGTTCCATCATCTATAATGGCTACTGAGTTATAATTACAAGCATCTGGGTTAGTACATCCCAAATCCTCACTATCCCCTAAATATGTATTTTCATCACCTTCTTGGTAGGGAACATATGCAAAAGGCAAGAAAAACATTTCACAAGTGGTGTAATCACACCAAAACATATCTTGAGGTGGAGAATTTGGATTGGTAGGATTACTAGATGTATTATCATATGTAGCATAAGCATGTAATGTGTAGCCCTGTGGCAACTTCAACATATATTCTGGCTGATAAAAAGTTTGCCAATTAAAATCCCAATCTGGTATATTTATAATTGGTATAGTGTCTCCGTTATTTTCTGCATAAATTAACCATGATTCGCCAATCAAATGCATGTGAGGAAGAAGACTAATCACACTCATATCAAAAGGAATCTCGTAAGAATTGTAATGAGTGTAAATTTCATTTGCAGGAATTTGAAGCTGAGTATCTACAATAGTAAGTACCTCTACCTCTCTTTCAACTGGTTGATCTTTAAAAAATAAATTCACTGAGCTCTGATCATACTGATCAATGGAGCTAGGAGCATAGTGCATTTGTATTGCTATATCTGCACCAGCAGGTAACACTAAACCAATATCATTGTTCCATACAGGTGGAACCATACCGGGAGTATAACCGGCAGATAACTGAGGTATATTTCCAACACAAAAACCACTTTCACACTCATATCCGTATTCAGGTGTTGAAGCATCCAAAGCAGCACAATCACCCTCAGTATCAATATTCACTAAAACATGATGTACAGCAGCTAGATTACCAGGTATAATTTCAATAGACTTTAAATACTTNTCCTCAGGAAAATTGGTTGAAAACACAAAAACACGATAATCATCTTGATTATTACCCTCTATTAAATACTCTTCTTCCATAGTCAAAACTGCATCAGGTTCTCCAATCACAGACCCCTCAACAAACTCCGGGATTTGCGCCTCTAATGATGGATCACCCTGTATCATACCCCCATCAACCCAATCTGATATTAATTGTTTTTCAGTATCTGTAAGAACGCGTTCACCTAAAAAATTAGAATAATCAGGATTCGCATGCCAAGGAGGCATATATCCTGATTCCGTGACATACTTAATCATCATACCAAGAGAGGCAACCTCCTCATAACTAGTAAAAGGCATAGGTCCTGCACCACCAACTCTATGACACTCTGTACAATTATTATATATAATTGGAGAAATATCTTCACTGTAATTGACCTGTGAAAATAAAATTGCTGGAAAGAATAAAAGAAGAAAAATGTTTTTCATAAATTTGGCATGGTTTAAAGTTTATCTATTAGTGCAATATATATAATTTGAAACAATACATATTATTAAAAATTGCTCATATATTTAATATAAAGTTAAGAAAAAAGAATTATGAAAAGTGTTATAACATGTGATATGGAAGGTGTCATTGAAACTATGAACAATGATGCTGAAAAAATATTTGGATATAAAAAAGAAGAATTAATTGGGAAAAAACGAGTGTCTCTTTTTTCTCCTGGAGAAATAGTTCTTCAAAATGTTGAGGGTTGGCTAAATACAGCTGTAAAGGAAGGAGAATATGTTGGGGAAACATATTTTATAAATAAAAAAGGAGAAAAATTGAACGCAAAAATTAGAATCACCCCCACATTTGCTAATGGAAAACAAAACCCACAAACAGGCTACTGTGGTGTTACTGAATTGATAGAAAAAGATGTTGAAGTNCCTATTCACTTTTCAACTAAANTAATTAAAANGNTAGCAATNACNAGAATGCCATTTACATCAGCATCACTACTACCTNTNTTTGTNATAGGAGCNTANTTTGCTGGNNCNGGAGATGGNCTTTTTAGCATACCNNTATTCCTCTTAACAATATTTGGNATTTTAATTGCACACCTTGGNNTNAATGTANTNAATGANTATTTCGATGNNAAAGATGGNACNGATGAAGCAAANGCAGAATACTTTCAACAAGTTTCAGGTGGAAGTAGAGCCATAGAACTTGGNNTAATCTCANTAAAAGGAACACAAAAACTTGGNATTNTTTTAACAATGNTNGCATTAATTATNGNTGGNNCTATTNTATTNAATGTAAATGANNTNAATAGAAACGGNGTCATNATAACAGCACTNGCNGGTCTTTTTNTAGGNTATTTTTANACAGCTAGACCTTTNNGGCTNGTAGCAAGAAGAGGTTTNGGNGAAATTGCTATTTTCTTAGCTTTTGGNCCACTTTTAACANTAGGAACAGGTTTTGCTATTTTTGAAGGNGATTTTTTAGCCACAAACGNTGAAANNACTAATCATTTTATGAATTGTTTNTTATTAGGAATTCCATTAGGACTACTAACAACTAATATATTACTAATCAACGAATTTCCAGACATGAAAAGTGATGCTACAACAGGGAAAAATCACTTAGTCGTTACTTTTGGCAAAAAAGCAAGTAGATGGATTTATTTATTATTCTTGTTGTTAGCTGTCAGTGGATCATATTATATGTACCAAGAGATTGGAAAATCCACGCTACTAATACCGACTGTTTTCTGTTTGTTATTTGGACTTTTTATATTCAAGCACATCTTAAAACATTATGAATTACGATCATTACAGTGGGCAAATTGGAAAACCATAGCACTACAAGCTTGTTATTCGATTATACTTTGCATCTGCTTAATGGGTTGGATTGATGGTTTATTTGGGTAATTATTATTAAATTAAGGTTATGAGAGCGATTTTAATTATATCATTTTTTTTATTACATAATATATTACTAGCTCAGTCAATTGATTATAATACAGAGATTCAGCCTATTTTTGACAATAGTTGTGTGGCATGCCACAGTGGACCCAATCCAAGTGCTGGCATAAATCTTTCATCATATGAAAATGTCATAGCAAGCAATATTGTAGATGTTGGAAATTATGAAAACAGTATACTTTGGCAAGAAGTTTCCTCTGGCGACATGCCTAATAATATAGCCAACAACAATTTAGGCATACCAGATTTAACTGAAGAACAGGTAGCATTAATTGCTAATTGGATTCTTGACCTGGAGTGCATGGCGCTCGACTGTCTCCCTGAATATACATGTGTACTGGGTGAATGTGTATGTATTAATGATGCTGATGGTGACGGTATCTGTGATGAATTTGAAAATGAAACAAGTTTAGATGCAACAAACAAAGAACGAGAAGTTGTTAAAATATTTGACATGCATGGTCAATATGGTCAAGAAAACGAAAAAAATCATGTTGTAATATACATTTATAATGATGGAACAGTCAGAAAAGAAATTCAAATAAAATAAAATATGTTTAATGCACCATTTTCATTTAAAGGTAGAATTCGAAGATTAGAATATGGAATCTCCCTAATTATTTATTCTTTACTTGCTGTGTTGATTGAAGAAACTGATGAAAGTCTCATTTTACTACTAACTATACCTTTACTCTGGTTTTTATATGCACAAGGAGCAAAGAGATGTCACGATAGAAATTGTTCTGGATGGTGGCAATTGGTTCCATTTTATGGGATTTGGATGTTGTTTGCAGAGGGAACAACAGGACCTAATGAATATGGACTAGATCCAAAAAACCCGAATCAAACATCTGAAACAATATTTCCCGAATCTAGTACAGAATCTACAATTGACAGTGACACACAAACTGATGATATCAATTTTGAGTAAAATCTCTCTCTAATCTAAATAACACTTTTTAAGAACAGTCCCATCATTATAAAGCTCTATATAAATAGAAGACTTATGAGTGTTTCGACCTAATAAATCTATCACTTGAGTTACATGCTGGTCATGAAAATACTCATCAACTTGAGTCTCCAAACATAAAGAAGGATAAATATATGGTGGACCCTCGATAGGTACTCCAAGAGAAAGCTGATAATTTTGAAAACCAATAAAATCAGCATCTATTTTTTCACATCTAAACACACTATTACTTAGTTGGAAATCACCCCCAAATGGATCTTGTGGTGGGTTATCTCCTTGGTTTAAAATATTGTTTCCAAAAACAGGATTAACATACTCCCAAACAATATCACCAATCTCATCAACTTCAAAAAATCTACCCTGTGGACCACTGCATATTAATGTGTTTCCATTTTCTAATCTTTGACAACCGGAAATATGATCCGCATAAAAATCTGTTGGATTTGGAGCTACATATGTCCATGCTAAATCAGAAGGACCAAAGGAGTTGTTGGCTTCAATATTATAATTATATCCATTTAATGGTGGCACTAATTCATCAACGGTAGAATAATCACCTTGTGGTCTATTTCTCCCATTATTAAATAATAAAAGATTATTTTGACCAGGAAATCCTGACTTGATCCACTGTACGTGATGCTGTCCAAAAAGAACTCGGTCTTCAGCAACTCCCCTATCATAAGAAATAGGATTACCCCATCTATATAAAATATCTCCGCCCATCCCTGAATTTCCTCCTTGACTAGTAGCAGCTTCCTCTTTGGTTGTACTATGGTCAATAATCCACAATTCACTCAATGCTCTAGAGCTAATAGCAATTTGATCTAATTCTTCATTATATGTAATTGAATTTGCATGAATCCAATCTGCTTTTCCTCCGGCTGCATTAACACCTGGTCCCAAATAATTAATATTCAATAATTCAGGGTGGTCTGAAACAACTCCATAATTTGGAAGATCAGGGTCAACATCTTGAATAAGATGATCCCAAAGATGCCACTCCCATACTATGTTTGCATCATTTGCTCCCACAGGTTCTATCTCAATAATATGTTCTGGCCATAGCTCACCATCTTCTAAAAGATCTGGGTTTCGCCCCATACTGACCGCCTCTTCCTGTGTTTTTAATTCCCAAGCAAGAATAAGAATATTCCCATTTGGTAGTGGCTCTATGTCATGATGTTGATGATATGTCGAACTATTATAATCATAGTACCACACCACATCACCATTCCAATCTATTTTTTCTAATCTCCCACCGATACCACCTCCACTAAAAACATCACTATTATTAACTCGATTAGTTCGCAATAAATGCCCATCTTCTAAAAGATATATAGCGCCACCTGTCTGATAATTACTTGACCACATATTTACAACACGTCCACAATTATCAATTAAATATGTGTCTCTTGAGGGGCTAAAAAGAGTATATGCTTCATATGCATCATCAGTATACTCAAATACACCAACAGTCTGGTTTTGAGAAAAAATAAAAAATGGAAGACAGAAAAATAATCTTATTAAATACATCTTTTTTAAAGATATTATATTTTTTGTGATTGCATAATTGAAATGAAAAACAAAAGCCATGAAGCAACTAATAATAAACCACCTATTGGAGTAATCATGCCAAATATTGAATTATTCGTCCCACACAATAAATACAATGACCCAGAAAATAAGAAAACACCCAGAAGACAAGAATAAAAAGCATATTTAATGATGTTCTGTTGACAAAAGTCTAAAGAAATGGCTAAAGAAAGTAAGAAAAACACATGATAGAACTGATATTTTACAGCTGTTTCATATGTGGCAACTCTATCTATAGAAATAAGATAATCCTCTAAAAAATGTGCACCCATAGCACCAATTAATACAGACAACGCGCCTAATATAGCGCTAATAAGTAAGATTTTTCTTTTCATCAGAATATACCCTTGGCAACTAAATAAGGTATTAAAAGCCATAAAAGACCTTTAATCAAGAAAAAAAGAAACAACACCACACCAACAACCCAGCCCTTTTCCTTAATAAGAGCTTTAAAGCCTCTTTCTTTATATATTTGGATGTAGCTTTTCATCCATCTAGGAACTAGAAAATTGCTCATAAAACTTAAATAATGTTAAGCGCTACAAATAAACAAAAAAGGGGGCAAACAGCCCCCTTAAAATATATTTTTTTTTCAAACAAAATCTAACGCAATTGATTCTTCTTTTCAACAGTGCCATCATCATATATATATAAGAACACTCCCCTCTTATTAGATATCTCAACTTCTTGTCCAAGAAGGTTGATTTTTTTAACAAGTTTTCTATCACTAACAGAACCTTCTTGAATAGAAGTACTTTCATCACAATCTCCCACACCATTACCATCAGAGTCAACCATTACTAATGTCCCTGAATTACCTGCTTCAATCGTTCCTGTCATAGTTGCTGTAGTCAAATCAAAAGAATCAACTGAAGTGATAGTTTCAAAATACATATCTCCATCATCGAACATCTTAATTACAATATCACCTACTATGTTATTGTCAATGGTTTTAAAGATTAAAACAAGAGTGATTTGGCCATTATAACAATCTCCTGTCAACATAGATGAGTTATCAGAATCTGCACCGAACCAAGATGTTGTCGACACTGAACCATCTTCATTTATAGTTTCCTCACTATACAAAAACGCTGCTGATGACAACTCCCAATTTTCAGCAAACGCAGATAATGTTGGAGTATCTGAGCTAGCTAAATAAAACGCATTTACATGAGTCCATGCACCAACAGAATACATACAACATTCATCACACTGAATATTATTTTCAAAAGTTGGCACAACACATGAACCGTCATCATCTGTTGCTAATTCATTATAGTTACATGCTTCTAAATCAGTACATCCCCAAATTTCTAGACATTGTGAACCAAATACCATAGATTCGTTAGTACCTATTAAAAATGGATCATCTGATAAAGGAGAATAAATACTCCACTCTAAACCATCTGGACCTTCGATTTCAATACTAAAGCAATCTGCTTGTAAATCAGTCATCCAACATTCTGTCATTGAACCTGAATCTGTATCTA
>PAMG01000036.1 GCA_002707245.1 Flavobacteriales bacterium | reverse complement strand
ATTAAAATTAAAATCAAAAGGACTTTGTTCTGATTCAACAATTATATTATCTATTATACCTCCGCTATTATTTGCAGTAATAGGAATTGATATGATTAAAGGTAGTTGATTACCTTCACTTTCGTGATACATTAACAATTCAGCATCCGCAATAGAACCATTATATTTATGTAGTGATTTTTTAATAATAGATATGTGTGTTAACTTTTTATCATCACCGTTATATTTTACTAAACCAATATTCATTTCTGCACTGCTATTTGTCAACCTATTTAATATATCGGTTGAACGTTCATTAATCTTAATATTTCCCTCATAACCCAGTTCTAATTTACATTTTAGAATACATCTATCTGTAATATCCGAAGTTATGTCTGCTGGTGAATCATTCGACATTTATATAACTTTATAATAAAAAAATATTGTCATTTTTATATAAGAATGTATCTTTCTCGGAAGAAAATATTAAGATTATTAAATACAAATAAACAGAGTAACAAACGATTTAAGAAGAGAGAAAGTAACAAAAAAGCTGGTCGCACATTTAGGAACAAAAGAAGAGGTATAAATTTAAGAAAAATGTCCTTAAAGCATAATAGGAAACAAAAGAGGAAAGTTAATGAGAATATACAGTATGGTGGTATGATGAAATATTATTCGGATAATGATGATCCCCTCTACGACTGGACTCCTAAGCTCGCAGCGGAGCGTAACACAACAGCAGCAGCAGCACCACCAACAGCAGCAGCAGCGCCAGCAAGAGCAGCAGAGGTAGAGGCAGCAGCAGCAGCGACTGAGGAGGAGGTGCCACTCGTCAACAACAGGGGACGAAGATCCAGCGCAGTGGCTGTTCCGCAGGGGCCTGCAATCAAACTGACTCCTGCGAGTCCGAATATTGAAAAGGCGCTCGCACGACAACAAATGGAGCTCGATGATGACCAGGTAAAAGGTGAGGAAGAAACAAAGGGTGAGAGCGGCGCGGGCGGTGTGGAGAGGGAGAGGGAGATGGAGGAGGGGGAGAGGGCAGTGGCGACGGCGAACTCATTTGTGAACCGGGCGAAAGAACAGGTGGGTCAAGCGAAGTCAGTTGTGGGCAAGGCGAATAAAGAGGTGTATAATGTGAACAAGGCAGTGGGGGGGGCGAAGTCATTTGTGGACCAGACAAAAAAACAAATAAATGATGCGAAGTCAACGGTGGAACTGGCGAAAGCAGCGGCGGAAGCGAAGCAGGCAGTGACGGTGGCGAAGCAGGCAGTGACGGTGGCGAAAACGGCGATGGTGGGGGCGTCGGCAGCGGTGGCGAGCGTGAAGAAGTTGGTGGAGGATATGAAAAATATAAAATCATTAATAACAAAGGTGAGGGATGAGGTGGATGTGGTGGCTGACGAGGAGACGGTGGACGGGGGGGGGAAGAAGAGGAAAATGAAAAGGAAAAAGAATGCGAAGGAAGTGAAGAGGGAACCGTCCGATAAACAAGCATTAAATAATACCCAAAACAACCGGCAAGAAAGCAAAGTTCACCTCATGAAGGCGGTGGAGGCGGATGTGGAGAGTGCGATGGAGGAGGTGGAGAGTGCGATGGAGGAGGTGGTGAAAGCGAGGGCGGATGTGGAGAGTGCGATGGCGAAGGCGACGAACATACAGGAGGAGGCGGCGCAGATACAGGAGGAGGCAGAGGCGAAGGCGGCGGCGGCGGCGCAGATACAGGAGGAGGCAGAGGCGAAGGCGGCGAAGATACAGGAGGAGGCGGCGAAGATACAGGAGGAGAATAAAACAATTTTAATAGCAGAAACAAAAGACGAAATGAAAAAGGAAGACAAGGAAAAGGAAATAAAGTATGTTAAATTAAAAAAATATACATTAGATGACAGTCTAGCAAGTCTTAAAATTGAGACTCATATTAAATTATTAAAAGGATATATCAAGAGATTAAAAGAAAAGAAAGAATTATGTATTTTATCAGAAAAAATGTATAAATCATTGGATAACGAAAATGCAAAGATTGAATCAGATTTTATCTCGGTAGATGTGAATGATGATACTAAAGTGAAAAAGGCGGTTCAAATAGTACGTAAGGCCTTTAACCGCTCTGATCTTTCCGAATACAACCCGTTACTAATAAAACTAGACAACGCAGTAAAACAGAAGGCGGCGGCGGCGGAGAATGTAAAGGGTGGTGGGTTGTTTGGGGAGCGAAGAAACAGGGAAGCTGACGAAAAGGCGAAGGATATCATAAAGAAGGAGAAGGACAAGAAGAAGAAGGATGAGAAGAAGGCGAAGGCGCTCAGCGTGTCCGTCGAGGCAGTTAAAGACCTGAAGAAGAACTTACAGAAGGCAGTAAANCCAGTNAAGGNTTATTTTAAAAAACTAAAANAANAGAGTCTAGCTATCACAAGTCAATTAAANCAACAAAAAATAATGATTGATACNACNATTAANATATATNAAGCAAATNTATCTAAGNTAGAAAAATATTTACAAGATAAGATATATTATGAATATTTTCATGAAGATTCACGTTTAAATTTTTTCGCCAAAGACAAAAGTGTATTTACAACTCCACCTGATAAAAGAAAAAGTATGTCATTGTCAATACCAACAATAACAATAAAACCATTTCAACCTATGAATAATAGTTTATTTGACGAAATTAAAGTACAAGTTTCAAGTAAGATAGCGTCTTTAGGAACATCATTTAGCGAAGTTACTGAAAACCCAATTAGTATTAATAAAGAAGATTTACAGAGCCATCTTAAAAAATTTAATGATACCTATAAACAAATATACCCAAATAAAGTTCAAGAAAATGAGAAAGACTATAACGAACAAGTCGATAAATTAATCGAAGAAATGTCGAAAAACCTTGTTAGTGAAAAACTAACCGATAAATATAATAAACTAAACACAGACGAAAAAACACTTGAAGACCAGATTCAAAAATTAAAGGATATTGGTAGTAGTGACCCCGAATTAATTAAGTATATGATAAAAGAAAAAATTACTTCTATATTAGAATCTACATTAAATAAAGATAAAGAACTATCTAATTATCAAGTACAGAATGAATCACCAAACGATATTGGTGATGTAAAAGATGTTTATGATTTAATTGAAAAAATTATTAAAGAAATAGAGAAAGCCAAAAATTTTGATAGTATTGGTGAAACAAGTGAAAATATGTCCAATATTATTTTAAATGAAATTAAATATTTAAAACTCGGAAAAGAGTATATTGATGATATTAAAAATTACAAAGATTTATATGAACAAAACCAAGAGCTACAGCAACAGCAACAGCAACAGCAACAGCAACAGCAACAGCTACAGCAACAGCAACAGCAACCACCACAGCAACCACCACAGCAACAGCAACAGCAACAGCAACAGCTACAGCAAGTGCTACAGCAACAGCAACAGCAACAGCAACAGCAACAGCAACAGCAAGTGCTACAGCAACAGCAACAGCTAGTGGAACAGAGCAAAAAAACAAAAGAAAAATATATTAATTTTAAAAATAGTAAATTATTAAAAGATATAGAAGATTTTCAAAAAATAGAACTACAAGCACCAGAATCAGCAGCACCACCTACTGATGAAGATATAACAAAATTTGAAGAAATTATAAACAAATTATTAAAAGATATGGAATTATCCAATTTAAAAGAAATTATATTAAAAATAGAGGAACAATTTATAGGAGAATTAACTAAACAAATATTACTTAGAGAACTAGATACAAATAATGGTAAATTTATTTCTTCATTTGAAAATCTTATTCAATTAAAATATGATAAAACCAAAATTGCAAAATATTTGAAACTATCAAGCGAATATCGTAATACAGAAGAAAACTCTAGTGTAGAAGAAGAGACTAATTCAAAAGAAGATGAAATATATGAGAAAATAGAAGAATTATATAATAGAGGGTTGATTTATTATTTAAACGATAAAATAAAAAAATCTGATAATGATAAATTACAAACCATAAAAGCTTTGTTAACTGAAATCAAAAAAGACCCAAACAAATATAATATAGATGATTCTAAACAAGAGATTTTAGATAAAGCATTGGTGAGTGTTGATGATAAAAATTCCGGTTTTTCTAGTGATTCATTATACAATAAATACACAGAGTTAACGAGAGCTAAAACAGACGCAATAGAAGATAAGTTTAAAGAAGCAAATAAGGAAGAATTTACAATCGATAAATCCGAATGGACAATGAACGAGGACGACGGACCCGCTTTGGAAGAAAAGTCCGATACAATAAAAGCTCTAATTAAATATATCTTAAATGATAGAAAAAGGAAAATAGAAAAAATGAGGTATGAAATATATGACAAAAAACATATGGAAAAAGAAGAGGTTAATGTAGTTTTACCACTTACTTGGAGAGAAGGATTTCCGATCAAGACTTTAGGTTATAAAAATAAGGCAGACGAAAAGCGCCTTCAAAAATATGAAAAAACGGACGAATTATACGAAAAAAAACTAGAATTATTTGAGTATACGTTTGATATTGTTAAAATAATGGAGTATTATAAACAAGAAAATACCAAAGAAGAATTAAAACAACTATTAATGGACGATATTGTTATGTGGTCGCGTAAGAATATTAGTCTATATAATGTATTAAAGAATGAGTTAAAGGTATTAAAAAGAAAATTGGAAGTGTTTGGTCGTGAGAAACAAACAGGTTTTATGGGTATTACTTTGAAGGGCCGGGCAGCGAATCGTAGTAATTATACACGAAAGAAAGGGGTGGCAAATAAGACGGGGACTTTTAGTTATTATAAACGAAGAAGGTCCGGAATAGCAGGACAATCAGGAGGAGGAGATAAAATATACAGACCTGCCAGAATAGATGACGAGGACAGTGAAAAAGACAGAAATATGTATGATATAACAGCTAGTAAGATTTTGAATATCGAACAATATTTGGGAACATATGATACAATTAAAGATAAAAAGGACGACAATAATTTGTCTAGAATAGGAAGAACAATATTAGATGAAATAAAACGAACTGAAGAAACAGTGTGGTCTGTTCCTATAAATGAAGGATTTGATTATAATTTACTAACAAAGAATGTTAGGCGGGTTATTGATTTTTGGAGACGTAAAACGGAAGAATTAACACCAGAGGATAATTTTGATGATCTCGAAATCACTAGTGAAATTGCAGAGAATGGAAGAAAATCGCGCAATGATGTATTAAATAAAAAGAACGCGGCTTGTAAATCATTGCTAGAATGGGAATATAATAACTTTAAACAGATTATTAGTCAGGAAGGTATGAACTGTTTAATTGAAGAGAAAAATAAAATAATTGATGGTATTAAAGGAAAACGAGCATATTTTGAGGATGGTAACCACACAGATAATTTTGACTTTATATATAACACCGTTAATGCTACAGATTACGTAGCAAGATTAAATATAATAATGGACTATTTTGATCAAGTTAAAAAAGACGGTACAGAATCAGATACTACAGAAGATAGAGGAATTGATACTGACCCCGATGACAGTGACACACAACAAGAAGAAGGGGAGAAACCTTTAATGAAAATAACACAAACAGATAGAGGAAACATTGGGGAAACAACCATTACATTTACATATGATAAGAGTAGTAATGAAGGAATCAATGTAAACGGTGATATTGGTACAACGACACAAATATACATGGACCAATTATCGAATTTGTTAAATGGAAAAAATGTAGAATCAGTAGGTAAGAACACAGTTAGTGTACTAGCACAAGGCACAGATAAAAAACAGGAAGAAATCGAAGACAGCCAAAATGATGTCGCGGGAAGAATGGATAAGGATAACGAAGAGGATAGTAAGAAGGGAGAGGAATTAAAGGCAAATATGGTGGAGGCGGAAGAGAAGGCAAAGGAGTTGGAGGCGGCGGCGAAGAAGGAGAAGGAGGTGGCGGAGGAGGCGGCGAAAAATAAGGCTGATGAGGAAGCAGCGAATGCGAAGGCGGAAGAGGCGAAGGCGGAAGAGGCAGTGGAAAAACAGGCGGTGGCGAAGGCCGCGGAGGAGGCCGCGAAAAAAAAGGCTGAGGAGGAAGCAGCGAAGGCGAAGGTGGAAGAGGCGAAGGCGGAAGAGGCAGCGGAAAAACAGGCGGAGGCGAAGGCCGTGGAGGAGGCCGCGAAAAAAAAGGCGGAGACGGATGCAGCGAGTGCGGATGCTGCAAAAAAGGCGGCCGAAGAAAAAGAGGCGGCGGCGGCGGAGGCGGCGAAGGAGGCGGAGAAGGCGGCGAAAGAGCAGACGGAAGCGAAAACGAAAGAGGATGCGGACGCGGCGGCGAAGAAGATGAAGGATGCGGAAGATGCGAAGGCAAGGGCAAATGCGGCGGCGAAGGCGGCGGAGTCGAAGGCAAATGAGGCGGAGAAGAAGGCAAATGAGGCGAAGGCGGAGGCGGACCAGAAGACAAAGGATGCGGAGGCGGCGGCATTAAGTGAGGCGAATGCGAAGGCCTCGGAGAAGGCCGCGAAAGAAAAGGCTGAGAAGGAAGAAGTGAAGGCGAAGGCGGAAAAGACGAAGGCAAATGCGGCAGCGATAAAACAGGCGGAGGCGATGGCGGCGGCGGCGGCGGCGGAGAAGAAGGCGGCGGAGGCGGAGGCGGTGGCGGCGAAGGCGGTGGCGGAGACGAAGGTGGCGATGGCGAACACGGAGGCGGAGAAGCAGAAGTTCAAGGAGGAGGCGGCGAAGGCGGCGGCGGCGGCGGAGGCGGCGAAGGCGGAGGCGGCGGAATCAGCAGAAAAGTTGATGAAGAATGTGCACAGCGAGTTGAATAAAGCGAACACGGAAAAGGAGAAGGCGGTAGCGGCGTTGTATGATGCGAAGGCGTCGGAAGATAAGGCAAAGGATCAGTTCGAAAGAATTGAATTAGAGCAAACTCTTAAGAATATCATAAATGATGCGATTAAGAATGATGAAAAAACAATAAAAGAATATGAGAACGATGAAATACAAAGTTTCATTAATCAAATTAATGTAATAGATAATGCAGAAGGAATACAAATTCAATTAGAAGAATCAAATAACGCTGTTAAATTAGAACAATATATAGAAAATCTTTTAAAAAATTATCCTAAGGTAGACGACATTGACACTGGAAAGCTCGATGATGAAACTGCAAGGTTATATAATGAGTTAAAGAATAATTCTAAATTATTATTTAAAATACACGAAGGTGAAAAAATAAATACAATTACACAAGCGACACAACAGGTGGCTGGGATAATAGAGGCGGAGGCGAGAGAGGCGTCGGGCAAGGGCAAGGTTGAGGTTGAGGGTGAGGGTCAGGTTGAGCCTGAGCCTGAGGGTGAGGAAACGACGGTAAATAACGATCCACAAGAATTCCATTCACGACTTTTATCGAAATATTCTACTAATATAAATGAATATGATTTGATTAGCATTATTGTAAACGCATATTTATTAAAAATTAAAATATATATAGAAAATAAGAAATTAACTGCAGCTCGTCAACGAGGGAATAGTGCTATTGGTCGCACCCTTAGATTTGGCAGAGGCGGTTCTAAAAAGCGCAAATACTCCTTCAAGAAGTTACCGAAGCGTAAGAGACGTAACAATAAATCGAATAAGACACAAGTAAAAAAGCGTGGTAAACGATTAAATCGCAGCAAAAAAATGAGCCGTTAATATATGAAGCACATTATTACGGTATCGGAAATGGCATTAAATAAATTAGGAATGATTTTAAAACAACATAATAAATCGGCAATACGGTTTTCGGTAAAAGGTGGTGGTTGTAATGGATTTAATTATCAATTAAAACCAACAAATAAACCAGCAGAAAAATTAGATGAAGTAGTTAAAATGGACAATATAGAAATACATGTTTGTAATAGTAGCGTAATGCATTTATTAGGAACAAAAATAGATTGGACCGAAGACATAATGGGTCAAGGATTTAAATTTGAAAATCCGATGGCTCAATCAAAGTGTGGATGTGGAACATCTTTTAGTAGTAAAGCTTTTTTATAGTAGACAATAATCAACTATAAAAAATTTAAAAATAGCAATATAGATAAATAATGGATAAAGAAATAATGGATAAAGAAATAATGGATAAAGAAATAATGAGTAAACTTAGTTCATTAACAACGATTGAAAATAAAACAATTTTAGTTCGCGTAGACTTAAACGTCCCAATAGATGATGAAGGTAATATTACAGATAATACGAGACTTATAGAGACATTACCAACAATAAAGTATTTACAGGAAAAAGGTGGTAAAATAATCCTAATATCTCATTTTGGTCGCCCTAAACCAATATATGACAACAATGGTGATGTAATCGATGATGAATTATATCAAAAGGAAACAAATAATCCGAAAAATATAAATATGTTTCAAAATATAATTATGGCGTATTTAGATAACAATATTATTGTAAAAAAAATAAATAAATGTATAGGAGATGAAGTAATAGATGAAATAAATAATATCGAGCAAAAAGACATTATTTTATTGGAAAATGTTCGTTATTATGTTGGTGAGACCGAAAACAACCCTTTATTTTCAGAGAATTTATCAAAAGGGATAGATATATTTGTAATGGATGCATTTGGAACATCTCATAGGAAACATTCATCTACATATGGTGTTAAGGATTACGTAAATATAAATGTTATGGGATTATTAATGGAAAAAGAGATAAAATATTTAGATTTAATTATGGAATCTTCTGATAAGAAAATAACGGCCATCATAGGTGGTAGTAAAGTATCGAGTAAATTTGATGTATTGAGTTCAATGATAAAACGTTGTAATAAAATTATTATTGGTGGTGGGATGGCAAATACATTTTTAAAGGCTCGTGGCTATGATGTGGGTATATCATTAGTAGAAGACGATTTACTAGATAAAGTAAAATTATTAGAAGAAGAAGCAAATAAAATTGGCGTGGAATTATTGCTTCCAATAGATCTGGTTACGGCAAATGAATTTTCACATAATGCATTGGTAAGAATCATAGATATTGGAGAAAAGTGTAGTGGTATGATGATATTAGATGTGGGATCAAATAGTATAAATAAGTTTAAGGAACATTTACAGAGTAGTGATATAATAGTATGGAATGGTCCATTAGGAGTATTTGAAATAGATATATTTGCCAATGGAACAAAAAAAATTGCGTCACTATTATCACAATTGGCCGAAACTAAAACAGTCATAGCAGGAGGTGGAGATAGTATAGCAGCCATAAATAAATATGAATTGGCTGACAAATTCACACATATATCGACAGGCGGTGGTGCGATGTTGGAATATTTGGAAGGAAAAATTTAAATATATAGAATATAAAATATAGAATAAATATAGAATTAATATATAAAAATAATCACATATATTAAATAATGGTAAAAATAGGAATAAACGGTTTTGGACGTATTGGTAGATTAGTGTGTAGGATTGCTTTGGAACGTGATGATGTAGAAGTTGTGGCAATAAATAATCCTTTTATGGAAATAGATTACTTGGTTTATTTATTTAAATATGACAGCGTTCACGGAAATTATAAAGATGATATAACGGTTGAAAATGGTAACATTATTGTTGGTAAAACAGTAATTAAAGTATATAGTGAAACAGACCCATCTAAAATTCCATGGAAAGAACACGACGTCGATGTTGTATGTGAATCATCTGGTATGTTTACTACTACGGAGGCGGCATCAAAACATATTGAAGCAGGGGCAAAAAAGGTAATTATTTCAGCTCCTCCGAAAGACGATACACCAATGTATGTAATGGGTGTAAATCATGACAAATATAATGGAGAAAATATTATTTCTAATGCTTCGTGTACAACAAATGCGCTTGCTCCATTAGTTAAAATAATTAATGATAAATATGGGTTTATTGAAGGATTAATGACTACTATTCATGCTGCTACATCAAACCAACAAGTTGTTGATGCTCCTAGCAAGGGAGGAAAAGATTGGCGGGCTGGACGTTCGGTATTATCAAATGTTATACCTGCGTCTACAGGTGCAGCAAAAGCATGTGGAAAGGTATTACCTGAGGTAAATGGAAAATTAACCGGAATGGCTTTTCGTGTCCCTACGGCTGATGTATCTGTAATAGACTTAACTTGTCGTATTAAAGAAAAAACAACAAAGGACGAGTTAGTAAAAACTATTAGCGAATATGCCGATACATCAATGAAAGGTATATTAGGATATACAGAAGAAGATGTTGTATCATCGGATTTTATCCATAATTCTCAATCAAGTATATTTGATGTTAAGGCTAGTATTATGTTGAACGATTCATATATGAAAATTGTAGCTTGGTATGATAATGAATGGGGATATAGTAATAGATTGGTAGATATGTGTCAACATATTAACAAATAGTCTTTATAATTACGAATATAAATAAATAATTACAAATTTTATTTATTTATAGATGATATTTATTTATAGATGATATTTATTTATAGATGATATTTATTTATAGATGAGGAATGTATTGCATATTATTATTTTCATAGATAGTAACTTTAAATGCGTCATTATACCCTTCTACATAAACAGTATCGCCATTATACATTGAATCGCATCCATATTCACTTGTACAACTGCGTCCTTTGTGAGTAATAGGTAATTTAATCATATTATTTTTATCGGTCATAGTGTAATAATTCCATTTATCTCTATTGGTAATAAGCGGTTTACCCATTAAAGGTAATATATTCTCTCCGTCTCCATTCAAACGAGTTAAGATACCAACTTGTCTGTAAGAGGCATTAACAGATTGAGTAGGAATATTAATGGGAACTCCACGAGGGTCTAAATTGTTGATAGGATTTACTCTATTATCTTTTAAAGGAGCACTGTATGGATTCATTAATACATCGCTTTCTAAATTAGAAAACCCATACGATGGATTGGGAAATATTCCTGTAGTGTTTTGTTGCTCCTTAACAACAATTTTTGTGTTTTGATTATATCTAATACTATTCATATTCAGGTATAACAACACGCCACCAACAATAATGAATACAAATAATATAGTTACATTTTCAATACATATTACGCCCGGAGGACAACGTTTTGGCATTATATATTATTGTATTTTTTTATTTTAACCTAACTTGTTAGTAATATTTTCGATTTGTTTTTTATTTTTATCGTTATTGTTACCTAGAATGCCTAATTTTTGAATCATACCTTCGGCACTGCTTAACATAGGTTCGAGTTTATCTATATTTTTCATTAATTTATCTTGTTGATTGGCTAACTTTTGTGTTTCATCGGACATTTTGCCGATAGCATCGGATTCAAGAAGTTTATCTAAATGATCATAGGCGGCCTCAAGAGTACCAGCCGAATCTATTTTCGATTTCTTGCCGTTAGGAGGTAAATCGGCGGGTTGGAGAGCGACNAGNCCCTCCNTATCTTCTTCATCTTCCTCGTGAGCATCTTCCTCGGGAGCGTCTTCTTCGCCCTCCTTTTTGTCTTTGTCTCCTTTCATACCCTCTTTAAATTTAAGATTTAATCTGGGACTGGCATAAATATTAGTGACGACAATCGCGGTAAGTAATACAACAATCATATTATTACTAAAATAAGTGGTTAAGAATCCNACAAGAACAAATAACATAACCGCCTCAAATTGTCTCATCATTAAATAACCAAAAGCATTTACTACGGCAATAAATAATACAAAGTATAAAAAGGTTTTGTTTTTCATAAGCGACTTTAATTTCATTATATAATTATAATAGAAAAAATTGATTNATAAATAATAAACTTTGATAGATAAATTATATAANAATGGTTTTAAAATTAGTNATTTCNGAAATANATATTNCNGATTTGCATGGATTTATGGAANATAGNAGTGAANANATATTTATGAATTATATGGTTACTAGTATTATAGAATTGGATGACTTTTATAGTTATGATTATTTGGATGANATTGCCATACTAAATGAATGTTATGATATGTGGTTGATAGATAATATANGAANCTTAACNATTAATGAAAATATNTCAGTAAATGTCTATGGAATAAATCATCCGTATATTCGAAANTNCGTAAATATAATAACGAATGATGATTATATTAAAGTAGANATTGCNGANNTGGAAGAATTAGAAGGAGNAGAGATNGTTGCATANCATAAAACATTTTGGTTGCGAATAATACAGCGNAAATGGAANAAAATATACAANNAACGNNGCNAAATAATCGAAAAACGAAAACTTATGAAATCACTAAATATGCGAAGTTTATATGGAAAATGGCCTAAAGGTTTATGTAATATTCAAAAATTAGGTGGAATGTTAAATAATATATAAAATCAAATAATATATAAAATCAAATAATATATAAAATCAAATAAAATTAATATTTGGATTTTCTTCGCGACTTTTTGGATTTTTTACTTTTTGAAGGAGTTTTTGATTTAGTTTTTGATTTAGTTTTTGATTTAGTTTTTGATTTCGTGTTAGTTTTTCTACGGTTTTTGGGCGTTTTGTAACGATAACCACCTTCAAATCTGGAGCTGGTGCTTCCAAATGCGGGTCTTCTATCATTAGAGGTATCGCTTCTTCCCCGTGTGTTGGGGGGTGGTCTTACTTCCGCCGCAGTCCCTTGACCATCATCATCTGCCCCCGGCCCTCTAACGTCTTCTGCTTCCGCTCGATCAGTTTGGTCTCGGTTTCCTGGTAACCGGTCCAGCGTTTCATCCATTTGTCTTTCCATCGTTGCTAGATCAGGGTTTAAAAGATTTATCTGTTCAATAGTTTCCAGTATTTCATTTTTCAGACTTACTATTTCGTCATCTCTTCTTCTTAGCTCTGATTCATTATCATCTTGGCTAGTTTCTCGGTCTTGATATAGTTGAAATAATCTCTGAATTCTGCTTTGCAATCTACCCCAAGCTTCTTGTAGAGCCGCCCATCTTTCAGTTAATTGGCTTTTGGCAGTCACAGACGCCTGAATTATTTCTTCAGTATTATTATTAGTAGTTAATTCCGCCATATTTAATATAACATTAGAATTTAATCTAAAACATTATCTATTTCGTTAGTGACTTGATTCATCTCTCTAATTATTCTTCGTTGGTCGTGTTGAATCTCACATAACATACTATTTGCCATTTTGTTTTCTTCGGTTATTTTATCGATATGATCATATAGAACGCGTAGTGCTTCATATTGTTCTTCTTTTTGTTCCTTAATACGACTGTAGTAACTTTTGTAATCTTCTACAACTCCTTCTAAGAAATTGTTTTCGGCGGCTGTGTGTTGTAGGGCTTTNTATCGCGTCATTAATTTTTTTTCTTGATTTGCCGCTTCTTCGCGTAAATGTTGAATCATTTTATCGCGATTTGCTAAATCGGTTGCTAAATCATTCATATTATTATACTATTATTAGAATAAAATTATATTTATGACGTAAATAAGTAATATTATGTGTTTAAAATCAAAAATAAGCAGTTATAAAACTAATAAGTAAATTGTTGAATCCATATAAAAAATCTAAGCTAATAATATTTAGGATGTCAAAACAGCAAATCGAACCTTTACTCACAGAAGACGATAATCGTTACGTAATGTTTCCAATACAAGACCAAAGTATATGGGATATGTACAAAAAACAAGTAGATTGTTTCTGGCGCGCCGAAGAAATTGATTTATCGAAAGACCACGCCAGTTGGCAGACGTTAAATGATGACGAAAAATTTTTCATTAAAATGATAATCGCATTCTTTGCTGCGTCTGACGGAATTGTGCTTGAGAATCTTGGAATTCGCTTTATGGCTGATGTTCAATTATCGGAGGCAAGAGCATTTTATGGTTTCCAAATTGCGATGGAAAATATTCATTCTGAAGTATATTCGCTTCTCATTGATAGTTACGTAAAGGAGGAAAAAGAGAAGGAAACATTATTTCATGCGATTGAAAATTTCCCATGCATTAAAAAGAAGGCGGATTGGGCAATCAAATGGATTAATGATAAACGGTCATCGTTTGCCACACGCCTAGTAGCGTTTGCGTGCGTAGAAGGGATTTTCTTTTCGGGAGCATTTTGCTCGATATATTGGTTGAAAAAGCGAGGAAAGATGCCTGGTTTGACGTTTTCCAATGAATTGATTTCGCGCGACGAAGCACTTCATACGGAATTTGCTGTTTTGTTATATAGTAAACTGGTTAAGAAATTGCCAAAGAAGAAGATTGTTGAAATGATAGAGGAGGCCGTAGAGATTGAGAAGGAGTTTATTTGTGATGCGCTTCCTTGTAGACTTATTTCGATGAATTCTAAACTAATGAGCCAATACATTGAATTTGTTGCCGACCGTCTAATTGTTCAATTAGGGTATGATAAAATATACAATGCTACTTGTCCATTTGATTTTATGGAGCAAATATCGGTTGAAGGTAAAACAAACTTTTTTGAGAAACGTGTTGGTGAATATGCGCTTGCAAATAAGGATAAAGACGAGACTACTTTCGATTTCGATTGTGAATTTTAATAAAAATTAAAATTAAAAACAAAATATTTTATTATTTTAAATGTTCCGGATTGGAAATAATAAAATACGACATAATGCACTTTATTTTGCTAGTAACAATATAATAAATATATCAAAAAGAGATTATCATAACCGAATAATAGATCATTATGAAAGTCCGCGAAATGTAGGTTCTTTTAGTAAAGATAGTCGAAATATAGGAACTGGTTTAGTAGGAGCTCCTGCTTGTGGTGATGTGATGAAATTGCAAATTAAAGTAGATAATGGTAAAATAATAGATGCTAAATTCAAAACATTTGGATGTGGTTCTGCAATAGCATCGAGTTCATATGTTACCGAACTAATAAAAGGAAAAAACATTGACGATGTAAATATAAGTAATTTAGAAATAGCACAATATTTAAAATTACCACCGGTAAAATTACATTGTTCTATGTTAGCCGAAGATGCTATTAAATCTGCTATTATTAATTATAAGGAAAAACAAATGAGTTAAATGCTTAATATATATATAAGTAATGGCAAAAGTCCAACGTAATAAATGGTTAATAGATTATGTAACAGCCGCCTCACAATCTATTGGGCCCACAGGACCACAGGGTTTTGAAGGACCACAGGGACCTACTGGCCCCCCTGAAGGACCTCAGGGTGATTCTGGACCACAGGGTTATCAAGGACCAAAGGGTGACTACGGTGGACCTCCTGGTGTTATGGGGCATTCTGGACCTCAGGGACATTCGGGGCCTCAGGGTGATATGGGTCATATGGGTCCTCAGGGTTTTAAAGGTGACCAAGGAGATTTAGGTCCTCAAGGTAATGTTGGCGTTCAGGGACCAGCTGGTGTAATTGGACAACAGGGAGTCAAAGGAGATAAAGGCGACTCAGGTGATACGGGAAACGACGGTGAGAGCGGACCGCAAGGCCAGTTGGGACCTCAGGGAGAACAAGGAATAAAAGGCGACACTGGTATTCAGGGTTTAACAGGTCCAGGAGGAGCAGCAAATCACGAAGTAATGTTTTTTAATATTTTTGATAATTCTTATGCAACTACAGAAAGCAGTTTAACAGTACCATCTGAACCGACGCCGTGGGTTGGTGACCAAACAGTAATATTAACAAAAGGTGATATTTTATTTCATGATATCCGTGTAAGTGGATATATCACACCTGAATATGACTTTGATTGGCCATTAGGGGGACATAAGTGGATACTACAACGTTCTGAGAAAACAGACGCAAACGTAGGAGTGGATACGGATTGGTATTGGGATAATAGCAATAATATAGCAAATAGGGAGTTTAAACATACATTTAATACTCAGGGCGATCACGAAGAAACTGTTTATTCCATGACAGAAACAATACCATACGATGTTTCTTATAATAGGTGGCGATGCGATTTTAGTGGCGTAGGTGGTTTAAATAATATCGATGATAGACTGACATGGACCGTTACAAAAATCACGAGCAGTAATTATTGGACGCCTACTAGTGATTTGGATGCAAACATTGACATTATAGGTAAACTAAATGTTGGTAATTTGAACAATACAGCAGATACTCAATCATCAACATTGGATGTAAGTGGAGATGTTTCAATTAGTGGAAAATTGATAGTAGATGGTGCAATTGCCTCTGAAAATATTAAATTAAATCAAGAAATAGAATTAATAAAAATTTTTGATAATTCATATGCTACAACCAGCAATGGAATGGATATAGTGAATGCGACGCCGTGGATACAACATAAAAATGTCTTATTTGGTAATGGCTCAATACTGTTTCATAATATAAAAGTGAGTGGGTTTATTTCTAAAAAATATGATTTTATATGGCCTGAAAACGGACATAGATTTGTTTTGAGGCGTTCAGCGGGGGAAAACCTAACAAATAACCATAGTGATTGGTATTGGGATTCTAGTTTAAATATAGACTTTAAAGATTTTAAACACACATTTAATACACAAGGAGAACACGAAGAATCTACATTTTCAATGTCCGAAACCGTTCCGTATGAAATAAGTTATAATAGTTGGCGCTGTGATATTAGTGGTGATGGTGGTCTTAATAACATTGATGATAAATTAACATGGACTATTACAAAAATAACTAGTATACCCTATTTTACACCGATAGAAAAGAATTCATTAATTGTTTATGATGTTAGTAGTAATGGTTTAAGTTCGTTTACCGATGTCTCTATCCAACATTTGAATGTTGTTGGGTTGATGGAAGGCGACATCAGTAGTAATGGTTTAAGTTCGTTTACCGATGTTTCTATACAACAATTGAATGTTGTTGGGTTGATGGAAGGAGACATCAGTAGCAACGACATCTCCGTGAATAATTTAAACGTGAATATTATTGATAAAATAACTAATAATAATGTTTCTTTTATATCCGATGTATCGTTTGATAATGATGTGGAAATTTCTGGACAATTAATTGTTAACGATGGTTTACAATTACCGATAGGCACAACATCACAACGCAATTACAATACGAATATAGGAAATATTTTTTATAACACGGATATGAACAATATAGAGTTTTACAATGGGACAAGTTGGTTAGTAGCAGCTGGACTAACAAAAGCTTCGGGTGGGATACAAACCATAGACGATGACTTCCGTATTCATACCTTTAGAAATTCTGGAACCTTCACGGTTAATACAAATATTGATATTAGTTTCCTGATTCTTGGTGGTGGTGGTGGGGGTGAACAGGGACATAATACAAATGGTGGTGGTGGTGGTGGTGGTGGTGGTGGGTTAATTATAGGGTCAATACCAATTACTACAGGTGTATATACTGTAATAGTGGGAACTGGGGGGACAGGAAGGAGTATGCGTGAAGGCGGCCTTCGGCCAACAAATGGGGGAGATTCAAGTTTTAACCAATTTATAGCTGTTGGTGGTGGTCCTGGTGCTGGTAGTAGTGTAAATGACGGATATAACGGTGGGAGTGGTGCTGGTAGTTTTCGCAATGGAAATCCAGGTGAGGCTCGGTATTACAACAGCGGTACATTAACACCAATTACAGATGGTTCTTATACAATTATTCCAGAAGTAACAGTATACGGCAATAATGGCGGCAATGGGGCGACCACCAACGAATTAGGTGGTGGCGGCGGCGGTGGCGGCGCAGGTGGGGTGGGCGGCGACAGTGAAGGTAACGGAGGGGAAGACAAGCAAGGTGGTAATGGTGGTGATGGGTTTCAATGTTCGATATCTGGTGTAGACACGACTTATGGTGGAGGTGGTGGTGGTGGTGCACAAAGAGACGCGCCACGTTCTAATGGTGGTACTGGTGGCGGTGGCGATGGCGGGGGAAGTACGACCATTCAGAGCGGGAATCAATGGGGTAATAGGGCTGGTCGTCCTGGAACTGATGGTTTGGGTGGCGGTGGTGGTGGTTCTAGTGGGGGCTCTAACACTTATAATAACGATGCCGGCGATGGTGGCGACGGAATCGTAATAATAAGATATTTACTATAATTATAGAATGCCATACTTTGCAGAATTGAATCCCCAAACAAACGAGGTCATACGCGTAATTGTATGTAAAACTAAGCAATGGTGTGAGAACGAGTTAGGTGGTAAATGGGTAAACATTGATAAGAAAAAAGGTGGTATAGGATATACATATCATCCAGACAAGGAAAAATTTTCTTCACCACAACCCTATCCTTCTTGGACATTAGACGACCAATGTATTTGGCAACCACCAGTACCCAAACCTGATGACGAAGGCTCATACACCTGGAACGAGGAAACACAAACTTGGGACACAGTTGAGGTTCCTGTTGAAGACACTATAGAACAAAGCTCATAGTTTTTCCAAGAGAAGGCAAATTTCATCCTTCCAATTAGCAAGTGAAACGACCAATGCGAACTATATAATATCCATAGTTTAACTACTATAAGAAGAATTGTTTTTATAAAAAATCAATTTGTCTGTATAAAAACCTATTTACAAAATAATCATTTTAATATTACCTAATGTTATATTAAAATGAGTGGGAGACAAACTAATATCCCAGCTAGAAGAATTTCATCAGGAACTACTAGCGAGAGAGAAGCAATGAATGACAATTCTTATGGTCATATTAGATATAATACAGACGAACATTATTTAGAAATATACCATAGTGATTCTAACAATCCTACTGGGTGGAGAGATATAATTACCAATAATAAGGACGAGATTGACCTTAGTGGATTGTTGGTAGGGGATGATGCTTCTTTTAATGTATTTTTAAAAGTTCCTGATATATCACTGAATACTATTCACGCATTAGATGGAAATGTTATAACATTGACAGAAGATGTATATATTAATGGAGGGTTGATGATAAGTGATATATGTGTTAATAATATTAAGGCGTTAAATGGTGGAAAAATTATAATTAATAGCGATTTATCTATAAATAATAAATTAAGTGGAACAGAAGCTTCTTTTAATATGATATCTGTTCATCAATTATTTGGTAATTCACCGATTGAAGTGATGGATGATATATCATTTAATGGAGATATTTCGTGTAATAATATAGTATTTTCAGGTGTTATTAAAAATGCAGCTGGTGAAGAAGTTGGTGCTGCATTAGATGTTGCATTGATGAAAGATTCAGTTGTCGATACGTCCTTTGAAAAAATATCATGGTTGCGATTTGATAAAGATTCACATTTTGATTTGAGTGATGGAGGTGGTATTGATTCAAGCTACTTAGATATTAAAATTACAAGCTTCGGTGATATCTCAGCACATGTAAGTGACCTATCCATTAATTTTATAGACTTGTCGAATAATTTCCATGACTTGTCAGACACATATTATGAATTGTCCGGTGCTGTAACGAAAAACATTACAAGCATCAGTGATATGTCAGCGCACGTAAGCGATTTGTCCATTAATTTCATAGACTTGTCGAAGAACTTCCACGACTTGTCAGGCACATACTATGAATTGTCCGGTG